>JAQYWN010000265.1 GCA_029379265.1 Rhizonema sp. NSF051 | reverse complement strand
AAATAATATTGAATCAATCTTAACTTGCTGTGATTTGTGATAGCTGGCTCTGCCCCAAATTATCAAGTCCTATCCCGAACATTAGAGATTACCTTTCAATTGCGGAGCCAACCCACTGCTGAAATGCCCGTCGGACGGAACTCATAACCTCTATTTGACCGCGTTTGACGAATTGAGGAATGATTTCAACTACAGGGAGATCTGGAAAGGTTGGACTTACAAGACTATCTACATAAAAGCCATCTTGCAACACGCTTATCTGTAGATTTCCCCTGTTATAACACCAGACTTCTGGGACTTTCAACGCCTCATATGCACTGATTTGTGTTCTAGAAGTCAAATCTACCTCAATAGCCAAATCTGGAGGGGGATCGACACTCAGATCCAAGCGTTCGCGCCCAACCATGCGCGCACAATTGTGAATGTAAAAACAATCGTCGGGTTCAATTCCCACGGCCATCAGTTCCTGTTTGAAGGTAGTCGATCCCAGAGAAATCCACTCAAAGCTCATCTCATCAAGTAGAATTTTGACAAAGTCCCCTATGAACACCTTCGCGGTTTCATGTTCGGGCAACGGAGCCATAATTTCTAAAATCCCATCACTATAAGCAATTCGTGTAGCTCGGCGTTCTCCTAGGTCGGCTAAAATTGCTTCAAAGTCCGTCCAACTGATGTTCTCTAACTGTATGCGTTGTCCTGGTGGAACTCGAATCTGCCGAACCTCGATTTGTACCATAGCAACAACTTTAATTGCTCAAACTCGTATAGGTGAGTAGCCAAATAATTACAGTTTAAGGGCTATTTACCAAAACAGGATGCTCCCGAGTTTTCAAAGGGACTTCTTTTGCTAGTAACTTAGTCAGTTCAGCTTCAATTTCATCACGAACAATTTGGCGATAGTCGATAAAGTGTTCGACTAAGGCACAATTGCTGAGGTAAGGAATAAACACACCAGGATTTTTGCGAAGCATTAAGAACAACTGACGCCAAAACTGGAAACGCGTGTTGCGCTTGATTCCCTGTCGCCAGCAGATAGTGAACACTGCTTTGATCTCGATCAGTTCCAGCATCCGGAAAGGAACTTTGTGAGGAAATGGCTTCATAGCAATGTAGTGCCGATAAACTCGTGAAAGGTAGCGCCTTGGTTCATACAATTCCCAGAAACAACTCACATACTCACGAGCAAGTTCTTCTATTGGACGGGTGGGAATAAAGTTGGTTAAAGTCATCTGATGACCTTGCGTCTCTTCGCTTCCTTCCAGCAGACGATTTTCCTTCTCGAGTCGCTTCCACAATGCTGTATTGGGGAGTGCCTGAAGCACGCCAAACATTGCTTTGGGAATAGCCGTCGCTTCCACAAACTCAATAATGCGATCGCCTACTCCTGGCTTCTCACCATCAAAACCCAGGATAAAACCAGCCATCACACTCAAACCCGCATGATTGATCATCTGCACTGATTCTACGAGAGAGTGGCGCGTATTTTGGAACTTTTGCGTCAAAGCCAAGCTTTCGGTGTCTGGGGTTTCAATACCCAAAAACACACTGCCAAAGTTGGAAGCCACCATTAAATCCAATAGTTCTGTATCTTGTGCCAAATCTACCGAGGCTTCAGTCGCTAAACGGAAGGGATAACCGTGATCTGCCATCCAAGGACCAAGTTCGCGCAACAACAACTTGACATTGCGCTTGTTGCCGATGAAGTTATCATCCACGACAAAAATTGAGCGCCGCCAGCCTAAGTCATAGAGAAACTGCAACTCTGCCAGAAGCTGTGCGGGTGTTTTCGTCCGTGGCTTGCGACCGTAAAGGACAATAATGTCGCAGAACTCGCACTGAAATGGGCAACCCCGCGAAAACTGCACCGACATCTCGTTGTAGGCTGACAGATCTAACAAATCAAATCTGGGAATCGGTGTGCTGGTGACATCAGGCTTTTCGCCATTGGCGCTGAATGTCCCTGAGGTTTCGCCTCTTTGTAGCGCCTCTACCAATAGTGGTAAGGTAATTTCGCCTTCATCCAAAACCAGAAAATCCACCCCAGCTGACAACGCTGCTTCAGGAACGGAAGTCACGTAGGGACCGCCCACTGCGACGAGTTTGCCTCGTTGCTTTGCTTGACGGATTAGTTGCAACATGTCTAATTTCTGGACAATCATCCCTGAGACGATGACCAAATCTGCCCAATCCCAATCAGCCTCGGTTTCATCTTGAACATTACGGTCTATCAAGCGGAACTCCCATGTCTGGGGCAGGAGCGCAGCTACTGTAATCATCCCCAGAGGTGGTAATGAAACTTTCCGCCCAATCAGTTCTAGTGCTTTATCAAAAGACCAAAAGGATTTAGGAAAGAGTGGATATAGAAGTAAAACTCGCATTATTTTGGTCAATTTTCTTTCTTCAATCCTCACAATAAAGAGAGATTAGCGATTAGCAGTCAGTTGAAAACTGATAATTTAATTTTTATCAGACTATGAATAAGTAGGTGAACAGAAATGACCGCCATCGAGCATTTGTCACCAATATATGACAAATGACAGATGACGATCATAAACAATTACACTTATTAATGTCGAGCTACTTACTTGAGGTTTGAGTTAACAAATGAGTAGGTAGAGATTGTCTTAAGCGATCGCCGTAAAGTGATAAAGCATTACCGCCCAGTAGCAGTTTTAAATGCTCGCGATCATAATCAGCCACTGTAGCTGCATCTTGGACGCAGTTATGGAGAACACCATCCCAATGTCCGTAATCACCCGAGAAGCAAGCTAAGCGCTTACCTGCTTCACCCATAGCAATGTGAAGATAGGCAGGACCTGGGTCATCTGATTCAAAAGAGGTAAAAATCTGACCCCTTTCAAAATACTCTAATGGATCTCGGTGGCGGAGGTCGTAGTGTTCGTATAAGCTGGTATCTTCAATCTTCATCGGATCGTGTTGGACATTCCACAACAGATCGAAGAGGTTTTTTGCCTGACCAATCAGGTTAATGTTGTTGTGAGTTCCTCTTTCTTGAATCATCAGCTTGGTGAATTCCATTAAAGAGGGACGGTAGGGACGTTTGGGGTCAAAATCACGGATGCGTTTTTCCCAATGTTCGTGAAAAGCATGGGCAAGATCCGGTACCCAACCGCAACCACCTTCTAAAAAGCCAACTCGAAGTGTGGGAAAGCGCTCAAAGGCTCCATCAAACACCATGCGTGCTAAAGCCAACTGTTGCTGGTTTCGCTGCACGAAGATATGGGTGAGAATAAAAGTTTCGGTATAATCTGATATACCACCAACCATGTAAGAACCCGGACCGCCGTGAATACCAAGGGCGATATCTAGGTCTACCGCAGCTTGGAGCAACGGAGCAAAGTCAGGATGGCTAACTGTCTTGCACATCCGAATTTCTGGAAAAGCGTCTGGTGCTTTAGGATGGGGGATTGGGATATTTGGAGCCACAGCAACGCCAATCATGCCCAGTTCGTTTATACAACGGTGCATCTCAGCAACCGCAGCATTGACATCCTGTAAGGGTAACACTCCAATAGGTTTAAGCCGATTATCGTACCCCCGGCAGTCTTCAGCGATATAGCTGTTATAGGCACGACACAGTGCGATCGCCAAGTCTTTATCTATTAGGCTGGAGAAGATCAAGTTAAATGTGCCGAATATTACCTGTACATCTACGCCTTCGGAGTCCATGTGTTCAATTCGGACTTTATTGAACATGGCACCCAAGGTTGTGTCTGGATGCAGGTTGCGAAAGCCACCTTTACCCAATCCTTGGGGTTGAGGAAACATCCGCCCAAAATCGTTCTTCCCAGTTGCTGGATTGTAGTCTACAATTCTTGCCCGTTGGTCTCCCAGACTATCAATCACAAGACCGATGCGATCGCGATACTCTGGCTCCAAATAATCCCTCAGTACCAAGGGATTTTCTAGCTTGTGAGCATCTGCATCTATAACTGGTAAATCTTTATACATGAATTCTCCTATTCATTAATCAAAAGAAGAGTATTACGCTACTTTCTGCTTAAAGTATGTCCAGACTTGGCGCAGACCAAATAAGTTCTCGAAAGACCAAAAAAGTGAAACTAAAATGGTAATGCCAGGATACTTGACAAAAGCAGGTTCATTTTTCTCAAAAACAGCGTGCCCTCCAAGAGCAAACACTTGAGTGAGTATCAAGCAAACGAGTGTCAATCGCCAGTCGTAGAACAGCGATACCACAGCGGCGATCGCCACAATATTGGTAATGTGGTGCAAAATCTGATTGATTGGGTGCTGGTGACTGGCGATAAAATGGGCTTTTGCCTGTTGGAAATAGTTCAAAGTCATTTATACAGTCCTGAGGAGCCAGCGCCGTGCGGGGGTTCCCCCCGTTGAGGCGACTGGCGTTGCTGAGTCATGAGTGCTGAGACAGTCCGAAGATCTATAATCTCGTCCTAAGTATAAACTTTAGATGTTTCAGTAGTACTGAGTCCTGAATCCTGAGTAGAAAGGAATGCATGATCAATCCACAGGATTGAATAATGAAAAACTTTTTTGTCACCTTCAATACATTCTTGAGTTCTGAGTGCTAGATTTTTTACACATGGTGTTTAAAAAAACACTTTGTACTGTCTCAGGACTCAGCACTCAGGACTCAGCACTCTTTTACCACCACCGAAGTTGTAAATAACCTCGGTCAGGTTGCTGTAGTTCTTCTTCAGTGAGCCATTCCACAAGCTTGTATGTACCAAAAATGTGATCCCACCAGTCTACAGCTAAACCAAAGTTATGATGCCACATACCATACTTATGATGTACGTAGTGAACGGGCATCTTCATCCAGAAGCATTTAGTAGGATTTTCGTGTTGCAGTTGATGAGCATAGGCAGAAAATGCAGCGTAAACAAACGCGCCCAGAAACCAACCAAAGCCAGCTTCCCAAGAGAGAAAAAACATCAGAACCATGACTAGAAAGCTGCCTCTCACGTAGTCCCGAAACTCCCACAGAACACCTTGACCTTCATTGCGACGGTGATGATCTCGGTGGCGTTCCCCAATTCGCACAGAGACGTGCATCAAGCGATGCAGCCAGTATTCCACTAAACTCGCCAGGACAAACGCCCCAGTAAAACAGGTCATTACTACGGATATCTTTGTTAGCAGCACCACACTTTCTCTTCCTTGTAGTTTCTCAAGAAATATAAAATGTAATCAACGACTTAGGTAAATCGGTTGAAATAAACAATACTTTAGGTTATGACTGTTTTTTATGATTTTTTGTTTGTGGTTTGTTAACCTTTTTTGACATTTAGGGAAGTTTTTGACTAATTTGCTTAAGTATTATCAACTTCTTAGAAGATGATAGTGGTTTGCTGTCATTTTTGCAAAATATCAATGGCAATCTTAGTTTCACTTTT
Source organism: Rhizonema sp. NSF051 (assembly GCA_029379265.1). Classification (GTDB taxonomy): domain Bacteria; phylum Cyanobacteriota; class Cyanobacteriia; order Cyanobacteriales; family Nostocaceae; genus Rhizonema. The sequence goes on along the minus strand of JAQYWN010000265.1, from coordinate 3,977 downwards.
AACGACTGCTGCTAGACGCTTCCAGGGAACTTTCATCAGAAAAACCCGTCAAACGGATACCGTGCAAGAGAAGTTCTTACGTACCCTCCTACAGGCTCATAAAGAAACCGTACTTGGTCAAAAATACGGGTTGCGGGATATTAAAACCATTGAGCAATTTCAAGAGCAAGTTCCGATTCTACCTTACAGCAGCTACGAACCCTATATAGAGCGCATTGTCCAAGGGGAAAAGAACATCCTGACAGCAGATCCAGTTGTCTATCTGACACTGACAAGTGGATCGACAGGAAAGAAGAAAATGATCCCGACAACTAGGCGATCGCAAAATACTACCGCACGAGCTGCCCTGACTGGTATCGGTTTTTTAAGTGAAGCGCTGGGTAAGCAAAAACGACAGTTCGGCAAACTGCTGGTGACTAACTCAGTAAAAATATGGGGACGTACCAGTGGCGGTATAGATTACGGCCCATCAAGTACAGGTGTCCTGCGGATGGATAAGTCTCTTTACAAACAATTCTTTGCCCATCCTTACGAAACTCTACAACCTGCGGATAGCTTAGCCCGCCACTATGTTTGTTTGCTCTTTGCCCTGCGGGAAACGTCAATGCGAGGCACAATCGCCAATTTTCCCATGTTGATCCTGCGAACCTGTAACTATTTAGAACGCTATGCAGAAGATTTAATTCGGGATTTAGATCAAGGAACGCTCGCGCCTTGGTTGGAAGTAGAACCAGAAATTCGCGTTCTTTTACAGCAGCAGTTGTCACCGACACCCAAACGAGCAACTCAATTGCGAGAAATCTGGAAATCGGAGGGACGCCTGACGCCTAAACTCGCATGGCCAAATTTTTCCTTTGTCGCTACAGCAAGGGGAGGAACGTCAGATTTCTATTTTGAGCGATTTCCCGCCTACTTTGGCGATACTCCCATATTTGGTGCTGTTTATTCATCAGCAGAAGGAATGTTTAGTATCTACCCTGATGTCAACGTAGATGGCAGTGTCTTGGCGATCGAAAGTGGTTTTTTTGAATTTATCCCAGAAGATCAATGGGAGGCAGAGCATCCCAAAACTTTACTTGCAACTGAAGTTAAGGTAGGACAATGCTATCGAATTTTGATCACTAATTACGGTGGCTTCTACCGTTACGATATTGGTGATGTCGTTGAGGTGGTTGGTTTTTACGAAACAGCACCTCTGATTGTATTTCGCTACCGTCGAGGAGGGTTTGTTTCTTCGACAACCGAAAAGACAACTGAATTTCATGTCACTCAGGTGATGCAAGCCCTACAACAGGAATTTAGCTTACCCTTAGAAGATTTCTGCATTACCTTATCCGAAAATGATTTTCCAGCACGCTATTTGGTGAACATTGAGCTAACTTCCGGCTATACGCTTGACAACCCTCAAGCCTTCTTAAATAGTTTTGACCGCAAACTCCAATTCGTCAACACTCATTATGAAATCAGTCGCCGAGACACCATCCCCCCTCCTCACCTGCGGATTCTATCTTCTGGCAGCTTTGGGATTATCCGCCAACGTCAACTCCAAAAAGGCATTCCAGATTCTCAGTTAAAGTTTCCCCACATTAGCGAAGATCGGAATTTTCTCACTGGCTTACCTGTTGAACAGGAGGTTGAATTGTAGGGGGAAAAAGGGAATTGGGAATTGGTGTTACTCATAAAGCCCTCCTTTTTAAGAGGGGTTGGGGGGATCTTCGAGGGTTAACTCAGATCTTGCACCTGTCTGGATAAACCCCTAAGACAGTCAAGTAGCAAAACTTGTGGAAAAGGAGAGGGTAGAAATGCGCGAAATACAACTGGATGCTCTTCCCCGATAGTCAACGATCTCTCAGAAGGCTTATGGCGAAATTTATATTGATCTACTTTTTCGCCAAGATACTCATAAGGTAGAAAAAACTCTATGGTTAAGATAGGAGATTTTCTACAATTTTCCAAAAGCATTTCTAGTGCTTTATTAACAAAAAATAAACCGATATGTTACAAGTTGTTCAAATCTTGGTGGAGTTATAAAAGCAATCACGCAAGGCATCTGATAATTTTTCGTGTTGGTAGCCAGGTATCGGCAGTTTATAACCAGTAGTATTTTATGGTAGCAACGATTAACGCAAAAGTTTTACACCATACTATTCGATTATTCCATCATCATAGGCAAGTCGGTTTTTCCGCTCCGAACCCATTTCAGCTAGCATAGAGCAAAAGCGACTCAAGTTAACCGAAAAGTTGCGATCGCTCGCGGACGAACAGTTGAAGGCTTTAGGCATTGATCCTCAGGAGTTAGAATAATTCAAATCTAACGTTCCATCACTCTCGAAAAACGCTCATCTTAGCAAAGAATTAGAACTTTGATTAAGTCAAGGCTCTTCGGCTTTATTTTCTAACATTAACCAAAATTCATCGCTTAAGTTCGGAATCAGAGTGTCAAAAGCCTTTGAGCAGTTGCTTTCTCCCTGCCTGATATCTTGTTTAATTAATAGTTGATTGTAATTAACCATTAACGCTTTTAAATCTTTACCAAAGTTTTGGCAATTTTCTAGTCTTCCACCTTAGTTCACAAGCTACAGTTGCGAATTATATTCGCGTTCTTTAATCTTCTTGTACAATTTAGATGCTTCCGTGCTTAAACCCAATTTCTTAAGTAAGAAATATTTATAACTTTCCCAGGTTGACACACGAGATGTACTTTTGAATAACCATGTATCATTATCAACTATAAAGGGAGTTCCAACCTTAGCTACAAGAAATGAAGAAGTCTTATCTGTATTTGAGACTAACTCTTCCCAACCAGCTGGCTGTTTTTTGCCCCAATTAAAAATTTGCTCTAAACTTATAACTTCTAAAAGTTCCTTTCTGATTAAACAAGCTGAATTTCCAAAATATTGAGTGGGATGAGAAAAAACATCACTGCCAAAATAATCTTTACCTGGGCCCCACTTTCCCCCAGCACTCATATCTATATGCATTAAATTTATTCCCATAATATTTTTGTCTTCATGAAGAATAGTAAGACCATGTTCTAAGATATTAAGACAGTCTTGATGTGAGCCAACTATTTGAATATCGTCATCTAGATGGAAAATATAATCAGATTTACAAAGATTCAGACTAATTACAGTTCCAAAATTAGTATGAGGGGGATGGCTCCTACTATTATACCTTACACTATCAAAATGATTGATTTCATTTGATGATTGAAGTACTTTCATCGCATTGAAATCAGGGCTACTATCATCTAAAAATATTTTTTCAGCAAAAGGAAGCTCTAGTACATTAGCCCAGCTTTGTATAGCACGACGAGCAATAGATGCACGGTAATAGCGTAACGACTTAATATATGAGCATGTAGAAAATGATGTTTTTTGCCACAAATCATTGCTGAAATTTTGCATATTATGTACTTGTTTCTACTTTCATCCTGTATTGAGAGCGACAGTTAGAGAAAGCGCCATCAACATAATCTTTTCCTAAATTCGGTTTTACTACCAATCTGCAAAAAAAATTGTGGCGCTCCCGTCAGCCTCTTCGCTAGATTTAAAGTATGACACTTCGTGCCACGCTGTGCGCTATCAAAATTCACTCATTCAAACATTTTGAACTACATAACCGCCTAAAGGTACTCTCCTGAAAACGGTAAGACAATGACAAGAGTGATTGAAGATTTACTAGACACTTTGCCAGAACCCAAAAGACAAAACGACGCGTGTCGTTTTCATCCGGCATTTAAAAAACGTATGTACTACTATTACGTAGTACGTGAAGCTCGCACTCCTTGAGTACTCTATCCGGCAGACTTCACATACTTGGCGGCTTTCAACTTCCAGATCTCTTTTAGGTAAAAGTTGTGCTGTCATTGTTAGCCAATTAAGTAAAAAATCAGAAGAAGGTAATTAACTTCAAAAAAATATTCCACAAGGAAGATTGCTTGCTAATAAAATTGTAGTATGTCATCATTTCTAAAT
>JAQYWN010000264.1 GCA_029379265.1 Rhizonema sp. NSF051 | reverse complement strand
GAGATTAAGAAAAGTAAATACTTACTCCTACTAGTATTGCTAACACTAAGGAGGTTTGAATTGAGAAAAAATCCTTTACTAGGTACAGTCGTTTTACTATCGATCTTAACGTCATCGTGTAATAAAGCTAACGATTCCGCTAAAGCTAGCAGTCCTCCACCAACTGCAGTGCAGTTACAGAGTTTGCAAACCAGCACGCTTCAAGACAGCAGCGAGTATGTTGGAACGTTGGAAGCCGAGAAAACTGTGAATCTAAAGCCGGAAATTCAAGGCAGAATTCAGCAGATTCTGGTTCCTCCAGGAGCACAGGTGAAGCAGGGATCTCCGATTATTATCCTCACTCCTGATCAAACAGTTCCCCAATACAATAGTGCCCAAGCTGCGGTTGTGGCTGCGATCGCTGCTCGTAATACTGCTGCTAAGAATGTTCAGGCAACAAGATCGCAGTTGTCTCAAGCTCAGGCGCAATATCAGCTTGCACAAGCTAACAACACCCGATACCAATTTCTAGTGCGGCAAGGAGCGATAGATCGTGCAACGGGAGAGACTTATGCAACAAATTTGAAAGTACAGCAGGGAGCAGTTCGTACGGCTCAAGATCAAGTCGCAGCTAACCAAGCTAATCTCGTTCAAGCAGAAGCCAATATCCGTAAAGCTCAGGCAGATGCAGCGTCTTACAAAGTGACTGTCAATCAGAAGCAGGTAGTGGCACCAATTTCTGGCTTTGTGGGTAACATCAATCTTAAAGTAGGAGACTACGTCAATACCGGAGACACCCTAACGACGATTAACCAAAACAACGCCTTCGATCTTCAGATTCCGATCCCAATTAGCCGCTCCGGTGAACTAAAAACAGGCTTGCCTGTGCAACTACTCGATCCAAATACCAGTGCTGCGGTGGGTTCTGGGAATATCTACTTTGTCTCTTCCCAAGCAGATTCAAATGCTCAATCCATTGTCACTAGGGCACGCTTTCTCAACAGAGGCAGTAACCTCCGCGATGGTCAATATGTAAAAGCAAGAGTTGTGTGGAATACGAAGCCAGGTGTTCTCGTTCCAGTTAATGCAGTCACAACAATTGGTGGACAAAACTTTGTGTTTGTTGCCAAAGAAAATCAAGTCAACGGTAAAAAGCAGTTAGTTGCTCGCCAAGTGCCAGTGACAGTGGGAGATATTCAAGGGCAACAGTACCAAATTGAGAAAGGACTGAATTCTGGCGATCAAGTGATTACATCAGGAAGCATTAAGCTCAGAGATGGATCTCCGATTGTATCTCAAGTCAACAATTCAAACAGTCCATCTAAATCATGATCAAAGCATGCATATCAGTGGAATCAGTAGAATTAAAGCTAGGAGAATCGCTGCGTGATCTTATCTATTGCGGATACGTTTATCAAAAAACCGATTCTAACGACGGTTTGCACAATTGTGATCGTGCTGCTGGGCGGGGTTTGTTTGCCGCTTCTCCCCATTGAGTACATTCCCCAAATTGCACCAATTCAGGTTCAGATTACTGCTTCTTATGTAGGAGCCGATCCGCAGACGATCGAAACAACAGTCACAACTCCAATTGAGCGAAAGCTGAACGGAACTCGGGATATGCAGTACTTCTCCTCGACGAGTGCCACAGGCGCAAGCAATATCTCGGCATATTTTGGAGTCGGTACGAACCCAAGCGTAAACCAGGTGAATGTACAGAATAATCTGCAACAGGCAACTCCCCTCTTGCCATCAGCAGTTCAACAGCAGGGAGTTATAGTTAAAACAGCATCCACAAGTCTTTTGGTAGTCTACGGGTTCTTCTCTCCAAATGATGAATACGATGCTGAGTTCATCAGTAATTATGTGGATCTATATGTGAACGACGAAATTGCTCGGATTCCAGGAGTCGGGCAAGTCAACATTTTTGGACAACTGCAATATGCCATGCGCGTTTGGCTAGATCCCAAAGCCCTTGCGAGCCGAGGGCTTACCGTTACTGATGCAGTCACCGCAGTGCAAACCCAAAACCTTGTTGTCGGTGGTGGTGCAATTGGGGCTGAACCCGCTCCTAAAGGTCAGCAGTATCAAATCCCGCTAAACTTGCATGGCATGTTCAGCAATGTAACTGAAGCAGAAAATATTGTCGTCAAAGTGGCAAGTGATGGGACTCAGATTAAGCTCAAGGATGTAGGTAGGGTAGAGCTGGGATCACAATCATACTCTGCATCCGCCAAGATTAACGGAAAACCTGGCGTGGCTTTGGGCGTTTATCAGCTTCCAGGTAGCAATGCGCTTGATGTCGCCAAGCAAATTGAAGCGAGAATGAATGAGTTAGAGCAGAGTTTCCCACCTAATCTCAAAAGAGTTCTGGTATATGATACCGTCGGTTTTATCGAAGAGTCTAATAAAGAAGTTTTGCTCACCCTGCTGGAAGCAGTTGGTCTGGTTATAGTCGTAATTTTTGTCTTCTTACAAAACTGGCGTGCCACCGTTATTCCCACCATCGCAATTCCAGTGTCGCTGCTCGGGGCAATGGTCTTTGCCAAGCTATTAGGATTTTCGATTAACTCCCTGACGATGTTTGGGTTGGTACTGGCGACAGGTCTAGTGGTGGATGATGCGATTCTGGTTGTGGAAGCGATCTCTACCAAAATTCAGAATGAAGGCAAGTCACCCAGGGAAGCTAGCTTTGAGGCGATGAACGAACTGACTGGGGCGTTAATTGCCACTGCTCTTGTGCTGATGGCGGTGTTTGTGCCAGTATCTTTCTTCCCTGGAGCTACAGGACTTTTGTATAAGCAATTTGCCCTAATCATTGTCTTCTCTGTGGCTGTTTCCCTCTTTAATGCGCTCTCTTTCAGTCCCAGTATATCGGCGATTTTGTTGCGTCCCCCTCGCCCACCACGCGGTCCATTAGGTTGGTTTTTTGGCAAATTTAACCAGGGATTCTCTTGGGTAATCGCAAGATATATTTCCTTTGTTCAGTTTTTGATTCGACTGCGCTATGTAGTCATTGCAGTATTTGTTGTCGGGCTAGTAGCAACCGTTTTGGTATTTCGTGCGGTTCCATCGGGGTTTGTTCCCGGTGAAGACCAAGGGTCAATTTTAGGTCTGGTTCAGGGTCCCAACTCGGCATCACTTCAGTACACGCAAAATACTCTGGATCAGGTGCATCAAAGTCTGGCAAATATTCCGGAGATTGTCTCTACTGCCGAAATTAGTGGTGCTGGTTTTAATGGCAACGGCGCAAATCAAGGGATATTCTTTTGTCACTTGAAACCTTGGGATGAGCGTAAGAAAGCTAGTCAGAATGTGACTGCGATTTTGCAACGCCTGAACACAGAACTGGGTAAAAAGATTATCGGTGCTGTTGTTGGCGCGTCTAGCCCACCACCCATCTCTGGATTCAGCCCCTTGGGTGGTTTCAATATGCAGATCGAAGATACAACGGGGAATAAATTGTCCTTTCAGGAATTTGCGGCAAATGCTCAGGATATTCTCCAAAAGGCAAACAAAACAGGAATATTTACTCCTCCGCGAGGTGCTTACACTCAATTCACTGCCGATACACCACAGTATGAAATTGATATCAACCGCGATCGCCTCAATGCCCTAAATGTCAGCTTTAGCGATGTACTAAGCACCATTAGTACTGGATTCGGTTCATCTTACGTAACTCAATTCGTTCTCGGACCTCGCTACTACCAGGTTTACGTGCAACTTGAGGGGCAATATCGCTCCACCCCAGAGGATCTCAAACAACTTTATGTCCGTTCTTCTAGTACCAGTACCAGTACCAGTAGCACCAGTACCAGCAACAATATAATCTCACTGGATCAGCTAATCACGATCAAACCCTACACAGGACCTGCAGTAATTTCCCACTTTAATGGATATAGAGCAATTCTGCTTCAAGGAGCCCAGTCGTCGAGTTACAGTAGTGGACAGGCACTCGATGCTATCCAAAAAGCTTATAAGGAATCTGCCTTACCAGGAGTCAAATTTGAGTGGTCGGACTTGAGTCGAGAGGAAGTCGCGTCTGGTAGCTTGGGTGCGTTGATTTTCCTGTTTGGTGTCGTGATGGTGTTTCTGGTGTTGGCTGCTCAGTATGAGAGCTACATCGACCCGACGATTATCTTGCTGACGGTGCCACTGGCAATCTTAGGCGCACTCGGTGCGATCGCCCTGCGGCGTTTTGTCGAGCCGACGTTGGCAAATGATGTTTACTGTAACATTGCGCTGGTGATGCTCATTGGACTTGCGAGTAAGAACGCCATTCTCATTGTCGAGTTTGCCAATCAAGCGCTTGAACAGGGCAAGTCGATTGTCCAATCAGCCCTCACTGCCGCAGAAGAACGCTTTCGACCAATCTTAATGACGGCATTCGCAGCACTGCTTGGCTTCTTCCCACTGGTAATCGCCTCTGGGGCAGGCGCAAATTCTCGTCACTCCTTGGGAACCGCTGTTTTTGGCGGTTTGCTTGTCTCAACTTTTTTGAGTTTGCTGCTTGTACCAGTACTCTATGTCGTTATCAAGAGTCTAGAGTTACAGTTATTTCACAAAAAACCAGATCCAGACGAAAACGAGACACCACCCTCATCACCGGAATCCGAGCCAGAATATTCGCATAATGGTACCGGTAAATCGCAACCACAAGAAGTCGGTCAAGAACGTTAGGGATTTGGAGATAAAAGAAACCCTTGCTTGTGCAGTAGAAACCTCTCCTTTGTTTGGGTAACCCAGACTGAGCAAGTGTCTATATTGAAGGAGAAATCCCACGGCTTTTAGTCGTGGGAGTGTTCAAATTAATCCTTTGTTTCTAAATTTTTGGCATTGTCAAATCGTGAAATCAAATCTGTAATGATATGTGGGTCATTAGTTAACAGCCCCAACTCGCGCTCAGAGCAATATTAGTGCGATCGCTCTCTTCAAGCTCAGCTATTCGCTTTTCTAAGAAACTAGGATCGAACGGTGAGAGCAACTCCTGTATATGCTGGCAGATATGGGCGATTTGGGATTGAAGTTGGAGAATGCTGTCATTAATAGAACTTTTGTCAATTGCTTGCAGGGTGGCAAGTTCTGCAAGTATCTCACTCAAGTCAACTGGTTTTGGAAAATTGTCGAGACGTAGTTTCAAAGCGTTCAGCTGCTTTGTCAAGTTGGCAATTTCTTGTGTTTCCAGTCGAGTAGATGATTGCTTGAGTTCTTCAATGGACTGGGTAATAGGACTAAGATCTACTTTTTGGGGATGAGGTAGATGAGCAGGTGTTTTAGGTAAACTCGTAACTTTCAGCTTAATGACCGAAGAAAGGCAGAGGGCAGAAGGCAGAAGGCAGAAGGTAAGACATTTTTTAAAAGCCCGCAGCCACTTTCTTTTCAAGCCCCTGAATGAGCGTTATGGAACTTTGGAAATATGTATTTCGAGATGCGTAGCGCAAGAAATACTACGTCCATACTTCAAGCCCCTGAATGAGCGTTATGGGGATTTCCTTCTGCCCTCTGCCCTCTGCCTTCTGCCTTGCCGCCCTTGGCGGCCTGACTATAACTGCTACAAGTTGCCTAACAAACAGCTTCAAGTATTGTGACGCTTGCATAAACGCGAACCAATTGTGAACCCACATCTCTCAGCCGCAGTTCCTAAACGCGATCGCATTTGAACTTGTTAGCCTTAACTCAGTATAAAAACCAGTACTCTTAATTTAGCTATAAAGGGTGAGAAAAAGAAGGTATTCTTATCTTCGACTTTTTGACATTGCCTGTGTTTATACGTACAGGTGCAAAATGATCTATCTTTTTTACCTTCTTTCTCTGCGTCCTTGGCGTGCGTGTGCGGTTTATCTAACCAGTATTCATAAGCACGGTATGGGAGTCGGGGTGTGTTCAAAGGCTTTGATAATTTGCGTTGTCAAATTTCACAATTTGTCCCAAATTACACCTGAAGCAGTACCCAAACTCATCAGTTATGACTAGTTGCAGGGGCCGATCAATCTCCAGTCCTACCCCCTGATTTCTGAGTTTTGCTATCTGATGTATCAATTGTGGGTTTTGCGTACTTACCCGGATACTTGGAGTGAAAATAAGCTTCTAGCACTTGTAAAACCATTGGGCCACAAATAGTACCGCCATGTTCTCCAGTGTTTTCACCAAACGCCACAACAGCAATTTCCGGCTTATCACTGGGAGCATAAGAACCAAACCAAGTGTGATTTGGACGATTGATCCCGGCTTCAGCTGTACCACTTTTTGCAGATGCTGGTCCAATTGATGGCACGTTCAAACTTGTACCTGTACCTTCAGTAACCACCATCCGCAGTCCCTGGCGGAGAATTTTTAGAGTTTCTGGTTTCATATTTAAGGATACCCGCCAGCTTTTCGCCTTTTCATTGTCTTTCAGCACATGTGGCTGAACTCGAAAACCTCCATTCGCTGGGACAGAAAACATGATCACAGATTGTAGTGGCGTCACTTGCAAAGCACCTTGACCAATTGACATATTAATGCTATCGCCGACTGTCCAAGGTATCTTCCAAGTTTTCTGCTTCCAAGTCTCATCTGGTACCAAGCCTTTTGATTCCTCGTTCGCAAACTCAATTCCAGTTCTTTGACCTAACCCATATTTACGAGCCCATTCAGTCAAGATTGGACCACCGACTCTCCTACCAACTTGATAAAAGAAGGTATCGCTACTCATTGCGATCGCTTTGGGGAATCCTATTGAACCAAATCCAGAGTGGTTCCATTCACTAAAAGTCACGCCACCGACAGTCAAAGATCCAAAGGTTTGGAGTATTGTACTCGGAGAGAATTTCCCCGATTCTAACCCAGCGGACGTAGTGATAATTTTGAACGTACTCGCGGGTGGAAAGGCGCTGAGGGTGCGATTGACCAAGGGATGGTCTTTACCTTGTAAACTTTGCCAGTCTTTTTGAGAGAGTTTTTGCTTGGAGAAGATATTCGGATCAAAGGTTGGATGAGACACCATTGCTAATACCGCACCGTTATTCGGGTCTATTGCCACAATTGCACCTTTAATATTGCCCAAAGCTTTTTCTGCTGCCTGTTGCAAATCTAAATCTATGGTTAGGTGTATATCCTTACCAGCCTTTGCTTGTTTTTCTCCCAAAACCCGAATCGGGCGACCCTTACTATCCACTTCTACCTGCTGACCGCCCCATTCGCCACGCAGCACCTGCTCATATGCCTTTTCCACCCCCATCTGACCGATGGCATCTCCCAGTCGATAGCCTTCCTTCTTCTTTTCTTTTAACTGTTCGGGCGTGAGTTCACGGGTATACCCTAGTATATGTGCTAACTCTTTTCCGTGTGGGTAGTAGCGTACCGCTTCCGTATTAATTTCTACGCCAGGAAGTTCGTTTTCATACTCTTTCAATGCTGTGATTTGTGCCTCAGTAATATCACGAGCAATACGCACAAGTGAAGAAGAGTTGGGACCTGCCTTGTCGAGCTTCTCTTCTATCTCCTTCTGAGGGATGTTGAAAATTTGCGATAGACGCGGACCAACAAGCGACCACGACGGCTTAGTGTGAGCCATGGGCCATAAGTAGACAGAATGAGGATAGTGTGTGGTGGCTAAAAGTTTACCATTGCGGTCAAAAATATTGCCTCTTTCCGGTTGTTTAAGAATCATTCTAATCCGGTTTGCCTCGGCTCGCGCTCTGTGGTGTGCGCCTTCAACCAGTTGTAAATATACCAACCGACCAACTACTCCAGCCGTCATTAATATAGTAAACACGATTAAAAATGTGGACTGGAAACCCCGTCCCACTGTACGGGTCTCTCTTTTCTTACCTAATTGTGGTGATTGTAATAAAGCCATAGAACTAAATCTCAGATTAACATTATCTGTATACAAATGCGCTAAAATCCTACCCGGTATATAGCGTCAAATAATCGGAATACTATTAACCAAAGTATAATAAGTGGGTTGAACCTAGCTATTTGTCCTTTCTCCTTCGTCATTTGTTCCTAGTTATTTATCCTTGTGTACAGTGTGCTTAACAAATGACCAATGACAGTTAACATACGTTAGATCCGATTACACCAACCTACTTAGCCAGTATAATCACGGTCTTTAATTTAGGATTATGACTCAAACTGTAACGCAGAATCAGGGTGAAATGGAGGCTTTTGAGTCGTATGATGTGGAACTGCGAAATGTTTTCAAGTTCTTTAACTCTGAGCCAGCAGTAAATGGAGTAGATTTGGATGTGTTGCCAGGAGAATTTTTCAGTATTCTGGGACCCTCTGGTTGTGGTAAAACAACTATACTCCGTTTAATTGCTGGGTTTGAAACGGCTGACGCTGGCAAGTTATTGATTCGGAGCCAGTTAATGACTAATGTCCCTCCATATCGCCGACCTGTCAATACTGTATTTCAAAGTTATGCTCTTTTTAACCACTTGAAAGTGTGGGATAATGTTGCTTTTGGACTGCGATTGAAAAAAATCCGCTCAGAGGAAATTCACTGCAGAGTCAAAGAAGCTTTAGAACTGGTGAAAATGGAAGGTTTGCGATCGCGCTTTCCGAATCAACTCTCTGGTGGTCAACAGCAACGAGTCGCGTTAGCAAGGGCGTTAGTTAACCGTCCTGCTGTGGTGCTACTAGATGAACCCTTAGGAGCATTAGACTTAAAACTGCGTAAGGAAATGCAAGTTGAACTCTCTAATTTACACAAAGATTTGGGGTTAACTTTTATCATGGTCACTCACGACCAGGAAGAGGCACTGTCTTTATCGGATCGCATTGCAGTGATGAATCAAGGCAAAATTGAGCAAATTGGCACCCCTAGTGAAATTTACGAACAACCACGTTCACCGTTTGTTGCTGATTTTATTGGCGATACCAATCTATTTGTCGGTGAAATTACAGAGGTAGACGCTACAAATTTGCAAATTTTGACGAAAACTGGACTGAAAATTGTTGTCACCCGCCATTCTGATACACCAACAGGATTATCACAAGCAGTTGTAGTGAGTGTACGTCCTGAAAAAATACAGCTTTCACTTTATCAACCGAGTTTGCACATAAACTGCTTTGAGGGACGGCTAGTTAACATTATGTATTTGGGAACACACGTTAATTATGTTGTAGAATTGACACCCGACATCTGCATAACAGTGATGCAGCCCAATACCTTCGGTAATTTACCAAACCTCAATACTCGCATCTACGTTTACTGGACACCTAGTGATTGTTTGGCATTACCAAAGTGATTAGTGATCATTTGTCAAAAGGTCATTATTATATCAATTATCAACGAACTAGCACTTAGATTAAACTCTATTGGTAATACTACAAAACAATAATATAGGACTACGGACTAAGGAGAAATGCCAAATGATATGAGGTCCGTTTAATCACATAGAAGAAAAGAACCCCACCCCCTAACCC
>JAQYWN010000024.1 GCA_029379265.1 Rhizonema sp. NSF051 | reverse complement strand
TTCTTCCGCTTAATTATTTGTCACATACTTGTAAAATTTCCCCTCGACTTACTTAGTATTGCATTTAACAAGCTTGCTGAACTTCGCGATCGCCTAAATTGAAAATCTTACCTTCCGTGTTATTTACGTTACATACAATTTAGAATTTGTCAACACGTAAGTCATATGTTTCTGGAAGTGCGGTATCAAGAAAGAGGTGTGCCCCAAAATTCATCCCACGCTCCCCTTAAGGTGAGACATGGAATAAATTTTGGAAAGAGCTAAGTTCAACTGCTTGTTCCCTAAAAGCGCGATATCAATGTAACGCCAACGATCAGTAGAAAAGTGCCGAGCCCACGCATCAAGTTGAAGGGGTGCGGTTCAACGCGCAACAGCCCGAAGTGGTCGATAGCGATGGACATAATGATCGCTGCGCTGACATTGAGCGCGGTATAAGTACCCGTGCCAACCTGACTGACGAGCTTCAGTCCAGCATACACTGCCACTGCGCCGACTAACCCAGCTAAGGGTGCCCACCAAGGCATTTGCTGGATGTCTCGGAGTGATGGTAGCGGCTTCGGAACGACGGCAACGGCACAAACGAAAAAGGCGACGATGAGACTGAAAGAAACCAGTGAGGCGAGCCACGGGTTTTTCAACGAGCGATAAAGCTGTGCGTTCATGGCTGAGCCGCACGCTTGAAGCAGACCTCCGATGATGATGAACAGATAAATACCGATTTTCATATGGATGTGGTAATAACACTATTGACTGCTACGAAGATAGCCGCGTCCTTGAGTAGATTTCTGTGGTTCAGTAAGTTCATTGACTTCTCCATCAAATTCACTTTCTTTATCTAGCTTGTGCAAAAATCATGCCAATCAGTATGGACAAGCGTCAGTTAACCAAAGGGAAGCTGTAGGAAAACCGTATGTTGCGTCACTTGAGGATAAGCTCTATGAAATCCGAGTAGAACAAGATACGAATATTTATCGCACGATCTACTTTGCTTACACTGGGAGGCGATTTATCCTACTTCATAGTTTTCAGAAGAAAACAAAGGAAGACTCCAAAGAAAAAGCTTAATCTAGCTAAACAGCGAATGAAAGCGTTTTTATTAGATGAAAATTCACTTGAAGAAAAGCCGCAACAGTCCTATCACGAAGAAGGTAAAGCATCTAAGAAGGGTAAAAAACAATGACATCTAACACAATTTCTTGGGACTCTATCCGTACTAAAATATTGGCAGACCCTGCCGTAAAAGCTGAGTATGATGCATTGGAACCTGAATTTAGCCTTGCACGACAAGTTATTACCCTGAGAAGGGCTAGTGGTTTGAGTCAACGAGACTTTGCTGAAAAAATCGGTATTAAACAACCGCAGCTTGCTCGAATTGAATCTGGACAACAAATTCCTAAGCTTGAAACTCTAACTAAACTTGCTGCTGGCGGTGGGTATACGGTTGAAATCCATTTTGTACCTATTAAAGACAATTCGATTCCTTTAATTGAACCCGTACGAATTCCTGCTGAATTACTTGTTGAAGCTTTTACCCATCTGCTTGGGGGCTTTGATACGAATGAGCGAACCTGGTTTACTAATTTCTTCGTAACATTGTTCTTCTTTTGGGGGACGCTGCACATAAAATGCAGAATCTAGCGCTACTAAACCTTCTGGATATTCTAGTGTAGTCACTGCTGAGGGTAATTCTTGAGACAGAGTTACATTTGCTACTTGAGATTGAGGTGGAGATGCAGGGACTTGAATTGGGGGTAAGAAGTCTGTGAGGTGATCTTTGGGCGCTGTGGAATTGTTCTCTTCTGGAGGTAATTCTAAATAGGCAACATCTAGCCATTCCAATCCCAAAGCTTCACAAACCATGATAAATTTTGTGCGGTCTACAGGTTTACCATTGAGGAAGTTGCTCAAAGTGCCTTGAGATATATACTCGCCCTGAGTGCTCAGACGTTCAACAAAATCTCTTTGACTAAAAAAGCCGTTTCGCACCAGCGCCGACTGTATTCTTGTCAAGCAATCTGGACGTACCTTCACTGAGCGTCCCATAGCGCACTTTTATAGTGGTAAACTAATTGACTTAAAAGTCATTCACCCACAAAGTAAATCATAAGTCAATCATAAATAGATAAATACTTGATTGGAAGTCGTAAATTGCCGTGCTTTTATAGAATTAACTATTCCATCATGCTGTCAGTGTAACAAAAATTAATCACAACGCTGCTTGCTTATACCTTTGGTAACTATGCCATGAAGAAAAACTATGAATACAAAGTTGGAGGAAGTCTATCGGGAGACGCTCCTAGCTATGTAGTGCGTCAAGCTGACTCTGACTTATATCAAAGACTTTTGGCAGGAGAGTTGTGTTATGTGTTCAACTCTCGACAAATGGGCAAAAGTAGTTTGGTGGTGCGATCGCGCAAACGACTTTTAGCAGCAGGTATCACTTGTGCCACCATTGATATTTCTGGGCAGGGTAGTCAGGAAATCAATTTAGAACAGTGGTATACGGGTATCGTTTACACTGTTGTAACTGCTCTCAATTTCATGGAAATTGAAGACTTCTTCACTTGGTGGGATGCTCGCGATCATATTTCACCAGTGCAGCGCTTGGGCAAATTTATCGAAGAAGTGCTGCTAGTGGAAGTTCGTAGCAATATTGTGATTTTTATTGATGAAATCGATAGCATTCTCAGCTTAGACTTTCCTACAGATGACTTTTTCGCCTTAATTAGAAGCTGCTACGACAAGCGTTCAGTATTTACTCGCCAGTCAGGAATTTGATAAAAGCGCCATACAACGCAAACTAGAAGCGGAACAAGAATCAAACCAAATTTTAGCCCAAGCACGACAAAAGGCAGAAAAGGCTTTAGAAAAAGAAAGGCAAGCAAATCAAGTATTAGCAGCCGCACAAAAGAAAGCTAGACGGATTTTGTTTGTTACGATTATTGGGGCAATAGTTTCTGTCATATCAACAGCACTACTGGCTGGACAATAAACTCAAGTAGCTCAAAAGAAGACTCAAGAGGCAAATCAAGTTCAAGCAAAATTACACAAATCTACCAAAGATTATCAAAAAACTCAAGGACTACTAAAATTGGGTCAAGCACAGATTCAAGAAGCACAACAAGCTGTCAAAACGGCTCGGTCTAATTTCCAAAAATTACAGGTAGAGGCTCAGCAGCAGCTTCAAGCAGCGATTCAGCAAGTCAGTTCTAAACAGGAAAAAGCAGATAAAGCGCAGCAAGCAGCTTCGACAGCAGAGCAAAATTTAAAGCAGAAAACTACAGAATTGGAACAAAAACAGCAGCAGCTTCGAGTTGCAAGTCAAAAAGTTAGTTCCGCAGAGAAACAAGCAAATGAAGCTCGTCAAGCTGGAGAAAAAGCTGCTCGAATTCGCACACAAGCAGAAGGAAAAGCCCAACAAGCCGAAGATAGGCAAAAAAAAGCAGAACAAGCTGTGGGAACTCTGGGAACTACGTTAGGAAGATTAGGAATTGCTCGTTCAGCAATCGATTTTTACGCTCTAGGAGATTATAGAAAAGCAATTAATTACCTAAAGCAGAGCTTAAAAAAAGCGCAAGAAATCAAAGATCGTCAGGGAGAGGGCTATGCTCTAGCCAACCTAGGCAATGTTTACTTTGCACTAGGAGACTATGCAGAGGGAATTGATTTCCACAAACACCATTTAGCACTAGTCCAAAAGATCCAGGACAAACGTGGGGAGGGACAGGCACTAAGCAATTTAGGTAATGTATACCGGGCTTTAGGAGACTATGACAGAGCAATTGAATATTGGCAGCAGAGTCTAAGCATAGCAAGGATAACTAGTGACCGCTTATTTGAAGGGTTGGTTTTGAGAAATTTAGGAGTAGTTTACTATTTCAAAGGAGAAAATCCCAAAGCTTTGGAATACCTGCAACAAAGCTTAGCCATTACACGGGAAGTCCAAGATTCTCGGGGAGAGGGGCAAGTACTAGAAAATATAGGCAATGTTTACTACGCTTTAGGAAATTATGACAAAGCTATTGAGGACCTGCAACATAGTCGAACCATAGCACAGGAAACTCAAGAACGCCAAACTCAAGGGCAAGTACTAGGCGATTTAGGCAATGTTTACTATGGGTTAGGAGAGTATGCTATAGCAATCCTAAATCATTTGGGAAAAACAAAAAAGGTTGAAAGCCTTATAAAGAGGTGCTTTGAACTTCTGGAGATTTTCACAACTCAAATAGGATTGCTATAGAGCAATTGATTATTACAAACAGCATTTGGTTATTGCTAGAGAAATTCAAGACCGCCAAGGACAGGGGCAAGCTCTGAATAATTTAGGACGTGTTCTCCTTCGTACTGGAAAGACAACAGAAGCAACACAGAGACTGATTGAAGCTATTAAGATTTGGGAATATCTACGGGCAAGATTAAATGATTCTTTCAAAGTCTCTATTTTTCAAGAGCAAGCTCGCACTTACCGCTTTCTGCAAAAAGCTTTAGCTTACCAGAATAAAACTGATGCAGCTCTGGAAATAGCTGAGCGAGGGAGGTCACGTGCATTTTTAGAATTATTAGCGACACATTTGTCTTCCGTTGCTACCCCCAAACTGCCTAGTATTGAACAAATTCAGCAAATTGCTAAAGCTCAAAATGCTACTTTAGTTGAGTATTCAATCATAGATGATGATTTTCAAATTAAAGGTAAACAACAAACTAGAGAATCAGAACTCTTTATTTGGGTAGTTAAGCCAACTGGAGAAGTTACATTTCGCCGGGTTGACCTTAAACCCCTATGGCAGCAACACAATAGTTCTCTAGCAAATCTGAGCGTAAACATTCGTGATTGTATTGGAGAACGCCGCATGTCTGACTCATGTATTGAGCTTTTCATTAATAAACAATCTCTACAGCAATTCCATCAACGCCTGAAACTTGATTGTAGCGGAGTGAAACGCGGCACCATGGGATTCTCATGTGGACCTACCATTGATAAAGATAGAGCTGATATATACTACCTACAGCAACTCCATCAACTGCTGATAAAACCTATTGCTGATCTCCTGCCTACTGATCCAAAAGCTGATGTCGTTTTTATCCCTGAGCAATCGCTATCTTTAGTTCCTTTCGTGGCTCTTCAAGATGCCGAAGGAAAATACTTGATTGAAAAACATACAATCCGCACAAGTCCCTCAATGCATGTACTAGACTTAACTCATCGACAAGCGCAGGAAGTTCGTGGATTGGCAAAAGATATTTTAATAGTGGGCAATCCAACCATGCCCAAAGTTTCTTTCAGACTAGGGGAACCTCCGCAACAATTGAATCCTTTACCAGCTGCAGAAAAAGAAGCTCGTACTGTTGCAGCTATTTTCAACATCCAAGCCATTACAGGCAACCAAGCCAGTAAAGCAGCAGTTGTAAAGCAGATGCTCAAAGCAAAATTTATTCATCTGGCCACTCATAGCTTCGCTGATGATTTTAAAAGGTTGGGTATCCCAGGTGTGATCGCGCTCGCTCCTTCTGGGAGAGATGATGGTTGGCTCACTGCTAGTGAAATCCAGGATCTTAAGCTAAGCGCCGAGCTAGTAGTCTTGAGTTCTTGTGATAGTGGTGGTGGTAAAATTACGGGTGATGGGATTATTGGTTTGTCTCGCTCCTTTATTATCGCAAGAGTACCCAGTATGATAGTAGCCTTATGGGCTATAGAGGATCAGTCTACAGCTGATTTGATGATTGAGTTTTACCGCAATCTCCAACACAATCCTGATAAAGCTCAAGCTTTGCGCTTAGCTATGCTCAGTATGGTGGCGAATCCACGATATAAACCAAGAGATTGGGCGGCGTTTACACTTATTGGTGAAGGTCAGTGAGCTTGACTGCTGAGCTAGCTATGAACTACCGGATTGTTACAGAAAAAGTCTTCTGACAAAGAAGGTAAGGCATATAAGAAGAGTAAAAAACAATGACCCATAATTTCTTGATGGTACAGAGCGCGAATTCATCCGTAGAATAAACCTAAAATCTATGGCGACAAAATTCTAAATCTCGATGATTTATGTGGGATCAATCCAAAAGATAAAATCTAAAATTGAATATGGACCGGAGGCTATTTACTTGATTACGGCTGTAGTATGAAAACGGTAGATCATCATCAGGGATTCTTTGCCAACTCCGCACATAGCAACATAGTGCGACGAACATTGACAGCATAATCAGTATCAAGCACTCTACGTTTAAGAGAGTAGATATCTGCGTGTTGGTTGTGAGCTTTACAAAGCCGCATCAAAAACTTGCTGTGCAGTGAGATTAAGTTGAGGAAAGGTGGGGGATACGATTAAATTATTCCCAGTGAACTTGGTTACAAGGTACTCATCTCCCACAAGCTGGCATACCGAGAAAGTTGGCTGCTTGGGATCTCCAATGAATCTTTTACCACCATGAGCTGCATAGTCCGCAATCCAAAATTCAGGGATACCCATTTCCTCATAATCAGCAAACTTTAGGTAATAGTCATCTCGCCAGTTAGTACTCACAACTTCCACAACTAACGGTACAGATGCTGGTTGAGTAACTGTTGACTGTTTTTGAAAAAAAGGTTCGTTGCCAAGATTGTTAAGATTTAATAATAATACATCGGGTAAGTAAGTGGATTTACTAGAAGGTGTCTTGACAAAAGCAGTCTTGGGGATGCGGTAAGGCAAACCTAAGCGGACATACTCTATAGTGATTTTCTCGGCTAAAAATCCAACAACTTTTTCATG
The DNA here is from genome assembly GCA_029379265.1 of Rhizonema sp. NSF051. GTDB lineage: Bacteria > Cyanobacteriota > Cyanobacteriia > Cyanobacteriales > Nostocaceae > Rhizonema. The sequence continues at coordinate 17,181 of JAQYWN010000024.1, read as the reverse complement.
GTCCCCAGTTGGAGGTGCCATTTCAATAATCACTCCATTATGTAGCTCGTACCGCATCCCGTCGTTGGGGTACCACTCGATAAATTCTTCAAAAGTTACTAGTTTATGTATGGTTTGAGTCATAGGATTTTACCATAATGAGTGTAATCACCAATCCTTCTGACATAAGTCTTGCCATATGACGTAGACATGAAAAAACAATTTCGGTCGCTGTGGAAGTTAACAATGGCAAGTGCAGCAGAATTGGATTTAACTCCTCCAACTTCGTTATATCTAAACTTGGTTTGGTCATCTAATCTCTTCTGTACGTTCTCTGTCCGTCCCTCTTCGGTTCGTGAGAAATATCTATACTATATAGAGTACTTCTAAATCATGCGTGAAAAATCAGATCCCCGACTTCTTTGAGAAGTCGGGGATCTAAGACGTTCAAGGCAATCAAAAATTAACTATGGAAAAACAACCAATTCATGTTATTGGAGGTGGACTCGCTGGGACAGAAGCGGCGTGGCAAATAGCCTCTGCTGGAATACCAGTCATTCTGTACGAAATGCGCCCCAACCGCTACAGTGGTGCTCATCATACAGAACATTTTGCGGAATTGGTGTGTAGTAATTCCTTCGGGGCAATGGCAAGCGATCGCGCTACAGGTTTATTGCATGAAGAACTGCGCCAGCTTGGTTCGATTGTGATCTCGAAAGCTGATGAACATGCTGTGCCAGCAGGTGGCGCACTAGCAGTAGATAGAGGACAATTTAGTCAAGACTTGACTGAAACCCTGGCTCGCCATCCTCTGATCGAAATTCGGCGGGAAGAATTGCGTGTTATCCCTGAGGGTATTGTCGTTTTAGCAACTGGTCCTTTAACCAGCCCCGATTTAGCAGCAGACTTGCAACGCTTCACAGGGATGGAATATCTAAGCTTTTTTGATGCCGCCAGCCCGATTATTGTGGGAGAATCAATTAACCGAGACGTTGCTTTTCTTGCCTCTCGATATGACAAGGGTGAAGCTGCTTATCTCAACTGCCCGATGAATAAAGAGCAATACCTGCGGTTTCAGCAAGAACTTTGTGTTGCCGAACAGGTGGAACTGAAGGATTTTGATCGGGAAAATGCGAAATTTTTTGAAGCCTGTCTGCCAATAGAAGAGTTAGCACGACGGGGAGAAGATACAATGCGCTATGGTCCCCTTAAGCCAGTAGGGTTATCAGATAGTCGTACTGGAGAACGTTCTTACGCTGTCATACAGTTGCGGCAGGAAGATAAAGCCGGTCAACTTTGGAACATGGTAGGATTTCAAACTAACCTGCGCTGGGGTGAGCAAAAGCGAGTCTTCCAGATGATACCGAGTTTGGAAAATGCTGAATTTGTGCGGTTGGGAGTGATGCACCGCAATACCTTTCTCAATGCTCCGCAACTTATGCAGTCCACTCTACAATTTAAGCAACGCCCGACGTTACTTAGTGCTGGGCAATTAATTGGGACTGAAGGCTACATAGCAGCGTCTGCAGGCGGTTGGCTGGCTGGAACCAATGCTTCCCGGCTTGCTTTGGGGAAAGAAACCTTGACACTACCTACAACAACGATGATGGGGGCACTGTTTGAGTTTATTAGTTCAGCTTCTCCCAAGCATTTCCAGCCTATGCCACCTAATTTTGGAATCTTACCTGACTTAGGTGAGAAAATCAAGAGTAAACCGGAGCGTTACGGACGTTACCGCGATCGCTCTTTGGCTGATATTAAGACATTTGTGGCTGAGCTAAGCATTTAGCTGTCAGCCTAGCTGGGTATCAGCAGCCTTTTTATGTCACGCAAAGACGCGTAGTTAAAATAAGTGACCACTGCTGTGAGGAAGAGTGAATGTTTACATCATTTACTCTAAAATGCTGAGTGCTGAATTTATTTCTTCTTTTGATCTTGAATATTCTCCTCTCTAGATCTCGTCATTCCATGTACGCCTATTGCTGCAATGATGCCACCGACGCATCCCCAAGTGCCATTGGTCAATGTATTCATGCGATGAACTAAATTACGATGATAGGCAAGATTCAACTGTCGATCATTATTATTTCTGCCCTCTCTAATCAACCTTTCCACATATCTTTCAGATCTTCTTATCTCCTCATAATCATTATTGAACGAATAAATAGATGATGCTGCGATTAATAAGCCTGGAATAACCAAGGAAATCAAGAGAATTGCTTTGCCTGCGTTCATACGACCTCGTAAGGCAATATATCTAAGTTAATGCTGACATGACCAAAATTTTGTGTTAGTATCTGGCGAACAAATGGGAACAATACTCGTGATGTTTTAAGCGATCGCTTTGCTTAACCCTTGAACATGAGAGCATTTGTTTTGAACAAACAGAGAAAATTTTGGTGGTTATATCTTGTATTTTGTAGCATTGTGTGCTTACTAGTACTAATTCCAGTATTGCTAGTGAATGCAGCACCAACAACCACATCTAATTCCATCGACACCCTGCAAAAGCAGCAACAACAGATTAACCAACAACGAACAGGTGTGATTCAGGAACGCGATCGCTTATCCAATATGCAACAAGCAGCACAAGAACACCTGAAAGGCTTGCAGCAAAACCTCAAAACCACTAACACTCAAATTCAAGACAGCGAATTACGATTGCGATTGGCAAGCGAACGGCTTCATAAATTGCAAGTTGATTTAGCTGTAGCACAAAATTCTAACGAGGCACATCAAGCAGCAACAATTGCCCGATTGCGCTTTCTCCAGCGATCGCGCCAGAATCAAGGATGGGCAGTTTTGCTACAAAGTCAAAATCTCAGAGATTTTCAAGATCGGCGTCGTCAGTTGAAGTTAATTTACAAGTCCGATCAGCAAGTACTGGCAAAACTGGCCAAAGAAACCAACCAAATAAGGCAGCAAAAAATAGCAGTTGAACAGCAAAAAAACAAAATAGATCTCATTCGTCAGCAACTGCTGGCACAAAAATCAGATTATGAAGCTCAAGCGCAGTTTCAAGATCAATTGATTGAGCGTTTGAATAGCGATCGCTCAGCTTTAGAAGCCGCTCAAGTGCAATTAGAAAAAGATTCGCAGGCAATAGGTGTTTTGATTCAGCAAAAAGTTGCTGAAGTTGCTCAAAACAATCAAACCACTGTTGTTCATGGAACTGGAGTGTTAGCATATCCCAGCGATGCTCCCACTAGCAGTCCCTTTGGATGGCGGATGCACCCGATTCTCGGCTACCGACGCTTTCATGCTGGTTTGGACTTTGCCGCCAGCTATGGCAGTACTATTCATGCCGCAGATTCTGGAACGGTGATTTATGCTGGATGGTACGGTGGTTACGGCAAAGCTGTGATTATCAATCATGGTAACAGCATTACCACACTTTACGGTCATACGAGTGAGTTGTATGTTTCTGAAGGACAAACGGTACAGAGAGGACAAGCGATCGCTGCTGTTGGTTCCACAGGTTTATCCACCGGGCCTCACCTCCACTTTGAAGTCCGTCAAGATGGAACACCAGTAGATCCAATGAATTATTTATAGTGTGGCAATACCAGTGACAATACTGGTTACTGAAGTGTATCGTTTAGCAATGCAGCAAGGGCTAAGTGAAAAAGATTTTTCGGCTATCTATAGCTTTCTCAAAGAAGGAAGCAATACATGATGTAGAGACGTTTCATCTCCAATCTGGACATTAAGACTTGAAAAGCTATACTTTGATAGAACTTGTTCGATTTTAAGGCAAGAGGTGCTATAATAAAATAAAGGGTGCGTAGCTCAGTGGATAGAGCAACAGGTTCCGGTCCTGTGGGTCGGGGGTTCAAATCCCTCCGCGCTCGTTTATTTGTCGATAGCCAAATTATTGGACCGCGTTGACACACGATTCTAGCTTACGAGTTTATCTGCTGCAAGGAGTACAAGCGGTGGTAAATTCCTTTGTGGCGCAAGAGTTCATCGTGGTTACCAATTTCTACAATTCTACCTTTATTCAGAACCACAATTTTATCTGCTTCGCGTACTGTACTCAAACGGTGGGCAATGATGATTGTAGTACGGCTTCCCAAAATTGAGCGCATTGCTAGCTGAATAGAACGCTCTGATTCGTAGTCTAGGCTGGAAGTGGCTTCGTCAAAAATCAGCACGTCTGGATCTACGAGCAATGCCCTAGCAATTCCTAGACGTTGTCTTTGTCCACCGGATAACCTCACACCCCTCTCACCTACTACTGTATAATAGCCTTGAGGTAAATGCTGCAAAACTTCATCCAATCGGGAGATTCTACAGGCTTCTTTAACCTGATTAAAACTAGCATTGGGCTTGCCATATGTGAGGTTGTCGAGCAAAGTTCCGTTAAAAACATCAACTTCTTGGTGAACGATCGCTAACCTTCGTCTATAGCTTCCTACCTCAAGGCTACAAATATCTTGACCATCAATCAAAATTTTGCCTTGTTGAGGTTCAAAGTACCGCAAAAGTAGTTTTAATAAGGTAGATTTACCAGAACCAGAATAACCTACTAACGCTAATGTTTGACATGGCTCAATTAGGAGATTAACATCTTGCAAAACTGGGCGTTCTGGTTCATATCCAAAATAGATATGTGAAAACTCGATTTTTCCTGTAAATTGATAGCGATCGCTTGAAGTGTTTTCCTCTTCTAAAAGTCTAAGTGCATCGACTTGTGTTGGGAGTTTGAGGAATTCGTGAAACCGCATCATGGAAGGATAGCGACGGGCAAAAATCTCTGCCAAGATGGTAAAAGGCTCCAACTCTGCATAAGCCATGCTAGAAATCGTTAAAGTCATAATAAAGTGACCTAAAGAAATTTTACCTTTTATTGTCTCCACTAAAGTCCAACCTAACACTGTAAACATACAAAACTGAACCACAGTCTTTTGCCAAGTATTGAGCTTCACATAACCTTTGTGAATACGATATTCCCTCACCATCAGTTCACGATTAAAGCGTCGTTTTTGTCTCTTGAGTTCTTTTGCTTCATTTGCAAATGCTTTCACCGTTTTGATATTAGTAATGATTTCGGAAGTCCGGCTTTCTGTGTCTTCCATATATTGATTAATGGGATTATCAAGCAAAATTAACTGCTGCAATCTTCGTAAAGTAAACCTCAGGATAATAATAAAAGAAATGACATAGAGAACTGCAATTCGCCAATCAACAAACCAGATCAATACAAAAATTCCTAATAAGCGGAATAGTTTAGGAATTAACTGGCCAGCTATTTCTGGATAGGTCCAGATGTGGTTATTGACACCTCTTGCAACTTGTCCAGCAATGCGTCCGGGATTATTTTCGTCGTAGAATTCCAGGGGTAGAGTAAGAATTTTCTCGAGCGCCTTTTGGCTCTGATCGCGACCTGCCTTTAAGGCTATATCCCAGTGAAACCAATTTGTTAGCCAAGGCTGTGTCGGCGCTCTCAATACGGTGACAATAAAAATTAAACCTAGCAATACACCTAATTCAAGAGTTTGATTAACTGAGTTATTGGTCAGGTTTGAGATTGTGTTAATCACTCCTTGAAGTGGTTTGTCTAGTGGTTGAGCAGACACAACGTTTAAAATCTGCCCAATTGCATAAGGGACAAATAAATCAATCATCTCGTAAATACTGGCTGCTGCGATACTGAAAATACTTAGTAACCAGTAAGGACGGAAATAGTTGAGAAAATCTCGAAAATTTTCCATGCTGCACACTGCCCTATGAGCCTTGAAAGGGGACATGATCAGGCTGGTAAAACTCATAACGCCCAGGGGCTAGAATATTATTCGGATCTAAAACCTGTTTGAGTTTATTGAGGAATTGGTTGTAATCATCTTGTGCTGGAGGCAAAGCTTGCATGGAGTGGGTGCTGAGGCGGTAAGGAAAATAGCCTGCATGTATTAATCTACACCTCATGTCCTCATAGCAGGCAAGGGCACGCTCATCTTCTCCACTTACCCCTCGATCATAGACAATAGCGGCTGTGATATTGATGTTTCTTTCGGTTATGCAATTTAAACCGATATTAGGTTCAAAAAAGTAGGCATTTGTTGTTTCTTCAATAATTTTTACTGCTTTCCTGACATGTTGCCCAACAAAAGGAACGGCTGGGGAACACCAGAGGAGTCCACAACCATCTCTGTCGGGGTTTATACCAGAGGATGGTCGGGGAGAGGACTTTCTCCAGTAAGTCATGCTCAGGGCAAGTTCTGTAGGAAAACCACGCTTAGGGTTTTCGTTATACCACTTGAGCATCTCATCGGTATCAATGTTCGGGAACATTTCAGTCAGCGTAGTTTTGGGCATTTGAGCAATGGCATCGTCAAGAAAGTAAAGCTTGTTAACCACCTTACCCAAAGTTTTTTGAATTAATTCACACACAACTTGACCGTGTTCCTGACTAGCACTATACAGAGCTGCCTCGCCTCCCCAAAGCCCTCCTCCCCATTGTTTTCTTAACTGGTGTCTTAAGTCCAATGGCAAGGGCATCTCTCCCTCCGCCTCTTGCCAAGGATACTGCTGTTGGTAAGATAGCATCCTGATGTCATTGTTGATGACAAAAGCACTTGGAATAAGCCCTTGCATTTTCAGGTAGCGCACACTATCAACTAGATCCTCCAGACGGGTATCCTCATTGATCGCATACCAAAAGAGTTGGAAATACTTGGGAATTGGAGTTAACCACAAAGTCATTTGAGTGACAACTCCCAAGTTAGACTGAGTAAACAGACCATCTACATATGGTCCCACACCCCAACGGTTCACCCGTACAGCGCGAGCCTCAGCAAAACGCCCAAATCCAGTGTGAATGCATTCTCCCGTTGGCAAGACAACTTCCAAACCGCAGACATAATTAAAGCGATCGCCATAAAGTCCCTCACCTAGTCCCCTTTCCAAAATATTGCCAATTAAGCTGGAATCAGGTGTACTACCAGTGACGCTCATCCACAGATTCGATTTTTGGGACTGAAGGTACTCAAATAGCTGACGTTGAGTTACTCCTGGCTCTACAGTGACATATGCTAGCTTTTCATCATAATCAACAATGCCATTCAGACGAGCCAGTGACATAATAACGCAACTATCTTGCACGGGAACGCTCGATCCGTAACCCCAATTTTTTCCAGTGCTAATGGGATAAATAGGGATTTGATATTGATTGGCAATTTTCAGACATTGTTGTACTTCAGCGCGATCGCCAGGTTGAATAATGGCAAGAGTTCGCTGTGTTGTCAAAAAGGTCGCTGTCTGTGATACTTTTAAGGAAGCTTCATCGGTAATAACGTATTCCAAACCGAGAATATTTTGCCACGCACAGAGCGCCTGTTTTAGGTTACCTTCCATAACGCTGGTATTTTATTCTTACTGCAAAAAACTGGAAATGGATTGCCCAACTCTTAGATCCCCGACTTCTAAAAGAAGTCGGGGATCTCGATCTCGGTTTTCAGAATGATTTAGGACTGCTATATTGCTCTGAGTCGTTATTTACAAGTTGAAAGCGCCAATTGACTATATCTTCTAACTCTTCGTTACTCCAGTGTTGATAATATCCATTTTTAGATAAGTATTCAGTGGCTTCGATGAGTTTACTAAGTCTTTGGACAAACACCAAAACGTATTTGCCATTGCTCGCCGAAATACGAGGTAAATGTGAAACGGCATCTGGATGATCTCTTAGAGCAACCAAATTCTGTTTAGCTAATGTTGTTTGATTTACCTGCGTGATCAAATCATCTGTATCGCTGTAACTAATCTTTTTGGGATCGGCAACTAGAATCACCACCTCAAAATTATCAGTCCAAGTTTTTGATATTTCAATCAAAACGTTTAACAAATCTGATCCCTGAAACCATCGAATTTCGACACGGTTTTCCAGCATAACTTTTCTGCTGTAAGGGCAAGGCGGAAAACCAGCAAACTCAGGACTAGGTTCACTCAAATAATTAGTCACCCAATCCCATATGTACTGTTTCACTTGATTCATATCGGTCATACTATATTTGCTCTTGTATTGTAAAAGAATGATTTAAATAAAATAATCTTCCAGGGAGCCTTCTCTAACTGTGTCTAGAGTAAAGCAATGAAAACCCCCTCCAAAAATTCTCCGATGTCTGTGTCGTACTGGAATTGGTGTAAAACCATGTTTTTCCAATGTTTTGATGAGTTCGGGAAATAGCGAGTTAACAATGACCTTATCCTCATCGATAGATAATACATTCAAATCAATATATTTAGTTGTCAAAATCATATCGTTGGATTCGTATTGAGGAAAAATATTATCCGTTGGTTCCGGAGGATAAATAATGTCCCACTTTTGTAAAGGCGCTGGTAAATACTCAAGAAATTTGGGATTTCGTAATAGTAATTTTCCTGGTTTAAGAGGTATGATAATACTATCAATATGGTTGTCGGCAAACTGATAGAGCATGTGGAATCTAAATTTATTTTCAAAATGTCGTTCTAACCACTTAAAACTCAACAGATGATTCTTGGTGGCAACATTAACTAAAATATCTTTCCCAAAACGGGTACACTGAGCCGCATCAAACATCATTTCATAGCCAATATCAAATTCTGACTCTTTCTGAGTGTAAACCTCCTCAATAGCAGGTGTATTCTGACCTGAAACATAAGAAGTATCGAAGGAGTAATCAGTCATAATGGGTCTGGGCATTGTCGTCCATCGTGCTCCTTGGTAAAAGTAATTATAAAAGATAGGCTTTAATAAATCGTTCTCAAAGTACCTTGCCCTCACTTGTGGTGGGGTTTCTAGTATTTCGTTGCCGAAGATTATCGCTTGATCTCGGATATTTAAAGCTGGAATACAGGTTGAGTCCCAATAAGGCGTCTTAAATTCTAAAGCATGATTTAAGGATATGGGTCTGTGAACTTTTACTTCTAAATGTTCTAAAGTTTTAACCAGTTCATCAACATCCTCAGCTAATTCTTCGAGATATTTTTTGTTGATTTTAATACAAGAATCCTTTTCAATAGTTATTGTTTTTTCCTGGGCACTCTTTCCATATGAAGGATAGCAAAATGAAGAGTAAGCGACATCATGGAAAAATAATTTAAAAGAGAGTTCCAAGTCTTGTGCTTCGTAACTGATTGGTGAGCCAACAATCACTTCTTTCAATGAAGACCATTCATCAAAGCTATTTACTATCATTGAAACTCCTTAAATAGGCTTTTATAGGTACTGAGAACGAATCAAAAATATATCCCAATATGGTTTAGTTATTAGTGTTCAGTCATTGAATATTTCCCCAACCACCCTTGAAAAGGGGGGCTATATTGCACCTTTAAAAAGGGAGGCAAGCCTTAACTGAACCGTATTGAAATACATCTGGATTTTGAGTTCCTGACTTTTAGTGACACTTAAATGCTGGTTCTAGCTCAGCTACAACGTGAGTCAGTGTACTCATTAAAAACTCGACTTCTTCTTCATTCATGGTGAGTGGTGGCGTGAGTTTAATGGTGCAATCCTCAAACCCACCACAGTAAAAAATTAAACCCTTTGCCATTGCTTTTTTAGTAAAAGCCTTTGCTAATTCAGGTGAGGGTAAACCTTGGGAATCTACGCAATCAAATCCAATAATTAGTCCTTCGCCGCGTGGAGCCGATATTAGAGAGCTATTTATTGCTAATTCTTTCAAGAATTCTACAATTAGACTTCCAGTTCTCCTAGCTTGTTGCCAGGGCATAGTTTCTACCATGATATCCAGTACTACGCTACCTACAGCACAAGCTAGAGGTTGCCCTGAAAATGTCGAGGTTTGTATGCCTGATGGTAAAGCATTAATTAAAGTAGGATTGCCAAGGGTTGCAGAAATAGGCAATCCATTTCCAAGTGCTTTACCAATAACCAGTAGATCTGGTGTTATTCCATGCTGGGAACCATAAAATGGAGCACCGCATCGACCAAAACCAGTATATATCTCGTCAAAGATTGTCAAACATCCAGCAGATTTAGCGATCGCAATGACACCTTCCAAAAACTCTCTGCTTGCTGATAAAACGCCTTCAGTAACCTGAATAGGTTCAATCAGTATAGCAGCAGGTGGATGTCCCATATCCAATGCTTGCTCTATAGTTTTCTGTAGAGCTTGTAGACAAAAATTTGTAGAGTAATTTCGATTGTGCGAGTGCAGAATGGGATAGGGAGAGTGCAGTATTCCATTTTCAGGCAGAACAGAATAAGCTTTCAGTTGCTTTCGCCAAGTAGCCATCAGTGCCCCCGTAGTCTTACCATGATAAGAACGTTCAAAAGCAATCACCAACTTTCTCTCAGTATAAGCACGAGCTACTTTCAAGGCAGCTTCAATCGCTTCTGCACCAGTCACTGTGAACAACACTGCACATTGTCTATAGGGTGAGAAAGCTCCTAATTTAGTAACTAGTTCTCCTCGAATGTCCGATTGTAGTTTGCAACCTGTGTGAATGAGTTTTTGAAATTGAGCCATTGCGGCATCAATGACTCGTGGATGCTGATGTCCTAAGTTGATAGCTCCACTTCCACCAGTACCATCAAAAAAGCGTTTTCCAGAGGTATCAAATAACCAACAACCACTTGCACGGCTAAAAACGGGAGTCTCAGAAAGCATGTGTGAGGTGCCAGTAGAATCAGCCTCAATCGCCACATTTTCTAATTCCAAAAAGTTTCGCATAAACTCTTACAGTTGGATAGCACTAAAATTTAAGCTATTGATCATCTTTGCAATACAGACTGACTAGAGGTGATGAGTGACTGGATGACTTCTACAAAACGTTGGGCTAACTGCTCAACTATAAATTGTTGATAAACATCAACGCTGAAAGTCCAATCAAAATGTAGCCTCCCACCGATAATACTTCCAGTGACTTCCAATGAGTGGCTTGGTCTTCCGCGTACAATTTTAATGGACTCCTGAGCTAGCCTAAACAGAGAAGAGGCTGGTAGGATCTGATCAAATTGACCAAGATAGTTGAAGCTTACCTCGGCTTGAATAGCCGCCATTTTTTGTGCAATATCTACATCTCCATGCAGAAAGCGGAGCAAGCCATAACCAATACCTTGGTTAGGAATGCGCTGTAGCTGCTCTTTGACTAGGAGCAACACTTCTTCTAGAGAGTGAGCTGCTCGAATATCGATTAATACTGGAGTTACAGTGGTAAACCAACCTATTGTGCGAGACAAATCCACATTATCAATAATAGCCTCTCGTCCATGACCTTTAAGATCAACCCTCAAATAGCGATCGCCTGTCCATTGCGAGAAGGACTGCACTAAAGCCGTTAACAGTATATCATTGATTCGAGTACTGTAAGCCTGAGAAACATCCTGGAGCAACGCTTGAGTTTCTTCAATTGTGAATGAAGTTGAAATGTCACGAGTCACTGTTAAGGCATTAGCACTTAGAGGAGTAACTATTGGTAGACGGTTGACTTGTATTGAGGCTGCTACTTGCCAATAGTCTAGCTCCGGCTGCATAGCTGCTGACTTTGCAAAATCCTGTAGCTGCTCAGCCCACTGCTTCAAGGAAGTGGTTTTGGGAGGTAATTGAATGACTTCAGACCGACTGAGTTGTTGATAAGCTGTTTGCAAATCTTCTAACAAAATTCGCCACGAAACTCCATCAATTAGTGCTTGATGAATGACTATTAAAAGCCGACTTGGCTGATGATTTCCAAGATTCAAGACGGCAAATTTTAAAATAGGTCCTTCTATGAAATTCAAACTTGCTATCAGGTTAGCTACTACCTCATCAAGAGAATATTGTTGCCTTGATAAATCTATCATTTCCACAGAAGGTGTAACTGAATGCGGCTCAGCAATGATTTGTTGCCATCTTGAATCTCTTTCCTCAAATCGAATGCGTAAAGCATCATGATGTACAAGCAGTTGCTGTAGAGCTTTCTCTAAGAGAGCTAAATTCAGAACTTGACGCACTTCAAGTAAAATTGCTTGACTCCAACGATGAAAATCAACAAAATTCTGTTCTAAAATCCAATATTTAATAGGCGTTAACTGTACTAAACCCGTTACTGCTTTTTGCTCAGCTTGATGAGTCGAAGTTGTATCTATAAGTGCTGCCAACTCAGCGATTGTTGGGTATTTGCGTAACTGCCTAATCGTCATTGAAAGTCCTTCTCGTTTAACTTTAGCAATGACTTGAAAGCCAAGGATAGAGTCTCCACCCAGATCCAAGAAATTGTCATGGATGCCTACCTGTTCAACATTTAGAACTTCAGTCCAGATGCGAACCATTTTCTCCTCAATCGTAGTGCGAGGAGCAACAAATTCTCTTTCCAGTTTAGGTCTGAGAAAATCAGGTTCTGGCAGTGATTTGCGATCTATCTTATGATTAGGTGTTAATGGTAGCGCTTTTAGCAGCATAAAGTGAGCAGGCATAAAATAATCTGGTAGCCTTTGTTTAAGAAAACTAAGAAGTTCACTAGTAGTGGGAACTTGGGCTTGGTTTGGAACTACATAAGCTATCAGACGCTTGTCACCAGTTATGTCCTCTCGAACCATAACTACACTTTCCTGCACCTTTGGATGTTGACTTAAAGTTCCCTCAATTTCTCCTAGCTCAACGCGAAAACCTCGAATTTTGACTTGGGAATCTTTTCTTCCAGCTATGGCAATGCTACCATCTGACTGTCTGTATCCCAAATCTCCCATTCGGTAAATTCTTTTCTCTCTATCATTGGGATCTGGCTGAAATTTAGTCACTGTTATCTCAGATTGTTTCCAGTAACCTAGAGCAATATGAGCACTTTTAACTGTAATCTCTCCAACATTACCAACCTCAATTTCTTGACCTTCGTCATCAAGCAATAAAACCTCTGTATCATCGACTGCATAACCAGCAGGAAGAACATTGTGAGTAAGATCTGTTCGCTTATTCACAAAGTATTGCAAACAAGTTGTTGATTCTGTGGAGCCATAAGCATTGACAACAATACTCTCGTCAGAAAAATGCTCTTTGTATAAATCGATATCTTTTCGATTAATTAAATCTCCTCCTAGAATTAGTAACCGTAGCTTTGAAAAATTTTCTGCTTCGGTAAGATTTCGGGCAAATTGACGATACAGCGGTAATGTAGAGTGGTAAATTGTTATCTCATGAGCAATCAGCCACTGAGACAAGTTTTCAATCCCTTCATTTTTAATATCTATTGGATGAACAGAAGCACCATTTAACAGAGCGCCAAAAGTATCTTGCACTGCTGAATCCCAACCATAAGAGGATAGCAGTGTTAATCTATCATCTGCACTAATTTGAAGGCTATTAGTCCAAATTTTCATATGATGCAAAACATTTCGATGGCTTTGCATAACTCCTTTAGGCTTTCCTGTTGAACCAGATGTGTAAAGAATATAGGCAACTTCATCTGGCGAAACCGATAGACAAATATCATTGATAGCTTCATTCGATGAGATGACCTGGTCAACATTAATAATGTGAAGGTGCTTTTGTGCTAAAGTCTTCGCAAATTCAAAGTTGCGAGAATCAGTTAAAATAACACTAGCTTCTGAGTCTAAAAGCATGTAAGATAGTCTTTCTCTAGGAAATGACAAATCTAGAGGCACATAAGTTTTACCTAGTTTTAAGACTCCTAACGTAGATGCAATCATCGGTGCGTCATGGTCGAATAATAACGCAATTCGTTGTTTTTCTCCGTCATAAAGTGTTATAATTTCTCTGGCTATTCGGTTAGCAATTTTATTGATTTGGTCATAAGTCCACCTGTATTTATCTGTTTGAATAGCTAAGTTTTGACTATGCTTTTTAACTTGTTGGGCAAAGCGACTTGTTATTGACTGTTCAATTTCTACTTTTGTAAATTCAACAAAGCTGTTATTCTGATGAACCAAATTTTTACCATCTATTGTCATCATGATTGTGGTTCCTTTTGTTTTATTTTTCTCTGTGCGTAGCAGTCGCACATAAGAGAATTTTCTTTAAATAGGATTGTTATAGTGCAAGGTAACACCAATCGCACTGTCAGGATTTTTAAAAAGCTCATATGCAGTTGGTGCATCGTCAAATGCTATGCGATGAGTGTGAATCGTGTCGAGGCGTATGGTTTTATCGTGGATTAATTGCAGACAAGTTTGAATGTTAGAAGATACTGAGGCTTCACCATCTGGTGGTAGATAGTCCAAACGACCATGTATATAATTGTCATCTCGGTATCCCGAGCCACATCGGGCTGCATATCGAATGTCTACATTTCCCATGTCAACGTTGAAGTTGATATAGGCATCGAAGCGACCCACACAAATTAAGCTTCCTCTTTTTTGACCATCTGGTGCAGCTGTGAGTACTTTGATAGAGTCAGCAATCACAGACGTTGCGACTCCAGTATTACAGAGGAAAACTGTATTGACTCCTTTGCCCTCTGTTGCTGCTAAAACTGAGTCTACAAATGAGTTTTTAGTGCTATTGAATACGAACTGAACACCTGCTGTTTGTGCAGCTTTTAGGCGACCTTCTGAATAGTCTACCATGTATATGCCAGATGTGTAAATCTGGGCGCATTGCGCTACCAGCTGTCCTATTAACCCTGCTCCGATTACCAAAACCTGCTCACTGCCGGATAATCTGGCTCGATGGATGGCATGTAGTGCTGTAGCAGCAAGGTTAGCAAATACTGCGTCATCGAAGGGTAATTCATCGGGAATGACGGCACAAAGTCGGTGAGGAACGCAAATCCGTTCTGCGTGAATAGCATATCCCCAACCCATGGCAATCACGCGATCGCCAATCGAAAATCCTTTTACATAGTCTCCTATCCTTTCTATGTATCCACTAGCACAGTAGCCTAAAAAATAGCACGTGTTGTTTTTTAGAGCTTCCTTGGCATAGTGCAGCTCGGTTCCAGGGCTAATTAAGCTGCAAATAGTCCGAATTTCTATCTGTCCATCTTGCAACTGCGGGAATGGAGATACTCTGAGTCTAATTAGACCATCTTCTTCAGCCATAATTGCTCGCATCCATATTCCTCCTGTGATGTCTACTCTTTAGAAAAATTGATATTCAGTCCAAGGGTGTGCATTAATTCAGGAAACTCCGGAAAAGAGACTTTGTAACACTCTCCTTCTAAGATCCGTGAGTAACTTGGGAGTGAACTAGCAAGGGCTACAGCAGTCATGGCAATTCGGTGATCGCCAAAACTGGGGATGACTCCAGCCTGCAAAGTTTTCCCACCAGTGATATGTAGAGCATCTCCGACAACTCTAGCTTCTCCTCCAAAAGCACTCAGCATACTGCTTATTGAGAGCAGGCGATTAGTTTCTTTAAATACCAATTCTTGAGCACCAAAAATAGAAGACTGACCGGGAATTTGCGTAGCAAGTGCTGCTACTAAAGGAATCTCGTCAATCATGGAATGGAAGCGAAAGGGATCATCAATTTGAAAAGGCTGAAGTCGCTCAGGAACTTTACCAATGGTGATCGTCCCAATTAGTTCGCCAAAAGCTTCACAGACATCTTGATAGTTAACTCGTATTCCACACTCTTTCAAAACCTCAAAGAACCCTATTCTGGTAGGATTGAGGCAGATATTCAAGAGAATTAGCTCAGTCTTTCGCTGTTGAAATACATGGGCTGCGGCTAGGAATGCTGCGGCAGAAGGGTCGCCAGGAATATAGTATTCTGGTAGTGCTTGCGGTACTCCACCAGAAATTTGTATTCCTTCAGGTATGTATTCGATACCAATACCGATGTAACGCAGTAGTCTGTCTGTATGATCCCGCGATTGTACCGGATGGAGAATATTAACTTTCCGCCTAGCCCCAAAGGCGGCAAAGAGAATAGCTGAACAGGCTTGAGCACTACCAACCTGCAACTTCACCTGGCCATCTCGCAAGCCGCCACCCCTGATAGCAACAGGAAGACAGCCTGGAGTTTCTAAGTAGTCAATTTCTATACCGAGTTCCCGTAACGGATTGACTACCCAGTTCATCGGTCGCGATCGCAAGGTTTCATTACCATCTATAACAGCAGGTACTCCCAATCCAGCTAGTAATCCTAACAATAAACGAGCTGCCGCACTAGACGGGCCGAGATTGACTCGGACTGGCTCTGTTGTCCATACATTATTTATCGGAGGAGATACCGTTGTCACAGCTCCATCCCAATCAATCTGAACTCCCAAAGTTTGTAGGGCTGGAATCAGTAAACCGACAGCACTTCCTTGATTCAGATTATGAATCTTTGTTGAGTTTGGGGTTGCTGCACTCACAAGAAGTACACGATGTGAAATAGATTTATCACCAGGAATTCCTGAAACTTTTAACGGTGTGGTTGGTATTTGCTGATTTGAGACGATTAAATCGTGTAAACATTTACTAGCAATTAATTTAGATTTTTGGGTAATTTCAATCATTTTTATTTAGGAGTGGGATTAATTGCTCATCGGGGACAACATCTATTATTTCTTGATAACCAGGAATAGGACTCTCAGGAATTAAAGCTTTAAGACCTTCGTAATAAGCACGACGATTGCGTTTGCGTTCTAGTCCTAAGTTGACACCAGCAACTGTAGTAGGCCAGATATTTAAAGCATCAGTTTCTCTAGCCCACTCCAGTACCTTTGCTCCAGTTTCAGTACGGACAAAAATGCTTCCATGTTTAGCAAAATGTGAAGTTTCTTGCTGACTAGATTTAAAGATATTTGGGTCACCGTCACACACGCTGATATCTGCAAGCCCTGACATCCAGTCTCCACAAGACAAGCAGCGATAGCTTTTGTGATCTTTGAAATGTCGAACCGCTTCCCAAAGTGAGATTGATATTTTTCTTTCGTCCTTTGTGTATACGACAAATTCTCCTGGATAGTTTCCTTCCCGATAGCGGACTTCTTTAACATCCTTTAGAGATATCCCTATTGAATCTTCAATGAGAGTCTCAGTTCCAGATGGAAACGTGCTAGAAGAGCAGGCAATTTCAATAGTAAACAAGATTTGTTTCCTGGCAATTTCTCCCCACTGATTATCTAGACGTTGTAGCTTACGAATTGCTTGCATATGACAGGCTATTCCCACAAGACCGACACGTAGAGAGGGATTTTTACCGAACAAGTCTTTCAAGATACTCAAATGTGGAAATAGTTGATAAGTAGATTGAGCAGCTTTAGGCAGTTCCGCACAATACGGTTCAGTTAAGGCTAAAAGTCATGTAAATTAGGCATTGTTCCCAAGAA
>JAQYWN010000263.1 GCA_029379265.1 Rhizonema sp. NSF051 | reverse complement strand
GAGAACAAAAAAATCTTTATTTCACCACCTATTTCCCCTTAACCGAGCAGTATTGACAGTGGAGCGATAAATATCTGCATCGACGGACTCAATGAGGTGACTGCTGACACACGAGCAAAAATCTCACAGTTTGCAGAAAGTTATTTTTGGGGCAACATAATTATGACAATGCAGCCCCTACAGTGGAAGCCTCCTTCTACAACTAAGAAATATGAATTGCAACCGTTGCAGCGCGAGCAAATCCAGCAGTTTTTAATTTCTCGTCGGCAGTTTTTAATTTCTCGTCGGCTGCGACTTCCCCAAAATGCGACATTGAAAGACAATGAGTATGAGCAAGCCTGCTATCAGTATGTTGCAGAAGCTTTGAATGAGCAACAATCTTCAGAAGATTTAGCCGCAGCCCAGCACATTCTTTCCAACCCAATGGATTTAACGCTTGTTGCCCTCATGTTATCACAAGGCAAGCAACCAAAATTGTTTCAACTGCAAGAACAGCAATATCAGCTGATGGCGCAAGAGTACCAGAGAGAATGGAAGCACGAATTTCCGTTGAAGACATTTTCTCAGGCAGTCTACCAAATGCGGCTCAACGACGAAAGCGCCATACCTGCTGATGAATTTAAGCTTGAATTAATCAGTATGGAAGATGAAAAATATAAGATGGTCGTCAGCCGTCAGTGGGAGAATGATCAAGGAGAATATCATAAAAGTTGGTATTTTCGCGACAACAAAATTATGGAGTTCTTCCTATTACAAAACTTTCGTGGTGAAAGTGAAGAAGTTAAAGAGCTTCTTACTAAACATATTAATGACTCTCGGTTTCGTGGTGTTTACTTATTATTAGCGAACTTACTACCCTTAAATGCTGCTGTAGAAATGCGAGGATTAATCGAATATGCTGCTAGCACCAAAGATACTATATTAAGTGATACATTTGTTAAGTTACTAAAGTTACGTTTGTCACAATGGACACATGATGGAACATTGAAGCAACTGATACAACAGCACGAACAGAAGTCTCAGTATTTGAATTGGGTAGCTAAGTTTTTTGAGCAGGTGGATGCGAAGATTAAACGTGAGAAGGAACTGCACCTGACTATCGAAACTATTGAAAGTAGTCTCAGGATTTACACGCCCTTCCCTGTTTTAATCACTGTCGATGCCCCAAGCGATCGCGACATTATCCGTCTATTAGAAATTTCTACACAACGAGAAGGAGAAAACACTCAAAAAGCTGGTATTCTGATATATAAAGTAGCACCAGATGCCACAGCTAGAATCGAAATCGCTAAAGTGCGGTTACGCGATAATTTTGTGTTGATTCCCATTCCGCTGACATTAGTCGAAAAAGCTTTACCAGACAAATACGAATGTATGGGATTGCTGGAAGACTATGTCGAGCGCTATCTCCAACGTGCTGATTTCTTTGATGACAAAAATGCCATCAGTGACACTTTATCTTTTTTTGGGCGGACAGAAATATTGCAACGTTTGGGAGAAGATTTGCTGAGACATCAGGCAGTGGGATTATTTGGATTACGCAAGTCAGGAAAAACCTCTGTGCTTCTCCAGCTAGGCTTTATGCTGCGCGAACATCCAATTATCCACATTGACTTACAAGGATATGGCGGTTCTCGCTACGGTGCTGCTTTATTTAATAAAATTCTTCAATATATCTCTACTCTACAAAGTGAGACTTTACTCCCAAGTTTTGCACCATTTTCTTCCGATAAACCAGCCACAGAGTTAACCACAGAGTTTATTCAACGCGTGAATGACTTTACCGATGCTATCCAAAAAACTCGTAAATATAAATTGCCGATCCTTTGCTTTTTAGATGAAGTTGAAAGGATTATTCCCACACCAGAAGACAATCGGGAAAAAGCCGAAGAATTTAATGCTTGTTTTGGAGCGCTGCGTGTGCTATGTCAACAACATCGGCAAATGTCACTTCTGATTGCTGATGTGCATCCAGATTGCAATCGCATTAATTCGTGGGCACAAAAAGGTGTGGCGACTAATCCGGTTTTTAGTTTCTTTAAAGAAATCTTCTTGCCTCCTTTTTCGGAGGAGGAAACACAAGAAATGCTAATTAATATTGGCAAATTAATGGGGTTGGAGTTTGATGCCGCAACTCCTAAACAAATCCATTATCAAAGTGGTGGGCATCCCTTTGTTTCTCGCCAAATAGCTCGCTTGCTTACAGAGAAAATAAAAGAGCAGAATCCCAATTCTCAAAATAAAAGTTTACGCATTGAATGGGGAATGGCACGATCTTTAGAGAAGACTCTCAGCCGGAAAGGTGAGTTAAAAAATTACTTGGAAAAGAGCATTTGGGAAGATTTAGAAAAACGCAATTTTCAAGTGGCGATCGCAATTCTCCGCACTGTCGCCTGTAACGAAAAATTCCCAGAAAAAAGAACAGAAGCTGCCTTACTCAACCAACTCAAAAGTCAATTCCCCGTCTACCAGTGTTCAGATACATGTCATTGGCTCACCAAAGTCGGATTGTTGGATCACGAGGAAGTCGAGCATCAAGATGTCTACCGTATCCGAATTCCACTCTTCTCACGGTGGATACAAATGCAGATGACTGATGAGGAAATCAAATTATGCCAGATTTTGTAGAAGAACGTCCTTTTGATAACTACCGAGTCGCGATTACTGATCCCTCCCACTTCTTCGGACGAAGTGAACTCATATATACTATGCTCAAGTCACCTTTCCAGGTGCGGATTCTGCTAGGGGGAAGGCGTTTAGGGAAGACGAGTGCCTTACGTGCTGTGGAGTGGAATATGCTCAACCCAAGCAGCAATTATCCTCGCCGCGCATTTCCCGTACTTATTAATCTTCAGTTAGAACAACCCAAAGATTTAGACAACCTACGTTATCTCCTCATTGCCAGACTCCGAGAAGCTATAGAACGTTGGCGAGAAGTTCCTCTAACAGAAATTCGGCAAATGTATCGCCAGTTTCTGAGTCAGGTGAAGGGTGCTGAAGTTACCCTCAGTTTCTTGAAACAATTAGATATTAAGTTTAACATTAATAATCCCGATTCCGAAAGACGTTTAAATAATGATAGCTTCCGGTTAGCGTTCTTAAAAACGACAGATGAACTGCGAAAGCTAAATTTTCAGGGGGTTTGCTTTCTCATCGATGGTGCAGAGTTCATCGTCCGCCAAAGTTGGGCAACAGATGCTTGGTCTTACCTACGTGGCTTAAAAGATACCGACACTGCCATCAAACCTTGCTTAGGGCTGTTGTTATCTGGCTATCGAGATTTGAAAGAGTATCAGCAACGAGTAGGTTCGCCATTATTAAATATAGCAGAAATTGAATGGTTAACTCCCTTAAGCGATGAAGAGGCAAAAAAACTGATTGGCGATCGCGCAGAACAAGAAAAAATCTCTTTAAGTGAAGACAATATAACCTCAGTGATAGAGTGGTCAGGATGCCATCCATACCTAACGCAACAATCACTCAACACTATTTTCGATTCTAACCACCAAAAGGAGTTTCGCACCGATCTCATTGACCAATTACTACAGCATCATGACAAGGACTTTTCCGCATGGTGGAATGCAGAACATCTGTCTGGTTGCTTTGGTGAAACTGAACGCACAGTCTACTCTGCCCTGATTCAGAAGCGAAAAGGAACTCTTAGAAGTCTAGCACAATCTACGGGTTTCAATCGCTCCCAGGTAGCCGATGCTTTAGAAGTGATTGCTGGTACAGGTGTCATTGGGCAGTTGCAAGACGAGGAGGATTGCTATACATTAGGTTCTCGCCTATTCGAGGAATGGGTAGTACAGCAGAATTTTGTGAAAAGCTGATCATATATCGACAGCATTTAATCTCAAGTTCGTTTGAACACTTAAAATAATGTTTGTAGTTGCGCTTCAGCGCTCTCTTACTGCTACTCCCTTTCCCCTAGAAGAATACCGATTAAAAACCGTCTTAGCGAAGTTATGCCCGAAGGGCTTTAGACGCCAAGGACGCAAAGAAATAAGAGAGGTAATCTTACACTCGTGTTGGGAGTAATAGCGCTAAAGCGCAACTACGAACCTATCTCTTATTTATAACTCATTTACCGAACATGATATCAGTAAATCTGAGGATAATGCTATGCGTGAGTCAGTCTACATTTAAAAAAGTATGAGAGGGGCTAAAAACTCTTGCCACGCAGACTTCATGTGAAATTTGAGAGAGGGAATTAGCTTTCGCACTTCATCCCTTCCTGAGTCAACATCTGTTCAAAGACGATCGCTAGTCGTGTCTGAAAACGCTGGCGGTGTTTTAGCTTCCAAACAGGTTGAACAATTTCCAGCTTTTTGCCATCTCGATCTATAATCTTAACAGCGTGAAGTGTAGATAGCCTGAGCTCTTTAAGTACCATTAACTCTGGAATTGCGGCAGCACCAACACCGCTTTCAACAACTGCTTTCACCATCTCGCTACTGCTTAAGACGAGAACAACGTTTAATTGATTTGGTTCGATTCCCCAATTTTGGAGGGCTTGGAGAAATATTTGCTGCGCCCCAGATCCAGACTCACGCATTACCCAATTTGTTGTGACAAGTTCCTCTGGAGAAATTTCTGCCTGCTTAAACCAAGGGTGATACTTGCCCACGACAATTTGTAGGCGATCGCGTCCCACAACTTCTTGTTCCAGACAATTTTTGAGAGAGGGTTTGATATCTCCTGTGACTAAGCCCAAATCAAATCTTCCTGTTGCGGTTCCTTCGCCAATTTCTTCTGCATTACCCAACGTACAGTTGACAAATATGCCAGGATACTTTAGTTTGAACTGACTAATCTTATCAGGTAGCCAGTAATTTCCAATAGTAAGACTCGATCCCAGCTTTAACTCACCTCGCTGTAGATTATTTAATTCTCGCAAGCCTCGCTCGGTTAACGCCACTTGTTCAAGGATTTTCCGTGCTTCTACTTCAAGCAACTTGCCAGCTTCGGTGATTTCAATTTGGCGACTGATCCGATGGAATAGTCTCACTCCGTATTCTATCTCTAAGCTTTGGATCGCTGCACTCACAGCAGGTTGAGTTATGTAAAGCGTCTCTGCCGCACGGGTAAAGTGCAGATGTTCTACGACTGCAAGAAAAATTCGCAATTGCTCTAACGTCATTTTAGCTTTTTACCGTTGACTGAGCGATTGTTTACCACTCTCGTCTTACTTGATTGATTATACGGTAAAACTTTGGTTTTACCGCAGAGCAATTTAAATTGCTTTGACGCACTTAGAGAGCGTTTACTTAACAGCAATTACTCACCTCAGGTAAACTTTATAAGTAGATCTTCAGCGGCATGTTTAGTCATCAATATAACTATCATATTCATTTGTCTTTCAATTCACCATAACTCTGACAGCAAAAGGATAAGGCTAAAATTAGGGTTACTTAAACTACCGTAAGTGAATTAAAAAAAAGTGACAAATATAACTTTTAACAGCTGAATCATAAATTTAATCTATCATTGTAACAAAAAAGAGTATTTGCCTATAGCAATGGGGATCAATAAAGTGATTATTGTGCCTGATCAAGGCATTCACCAGTTCAATTTGGACACGTTGCTCATGACTAAAGTTAAAAAAAGTGTTCACGGCTTAAAGCCAAACTGCCTTTCTTTTGGGGAAGTCTTAGCTCAATCCTTTGCCGTTATTGCACCAACAACAATAGCAGCATCTAACATCGGCTTAATAGTTGCGCTTTCTGGAAACGGCACTTGCTTAAGCTTTGTCATCGGTCTCATTGGACTGGTGTTTGTCAGCATTAATATTAACCAATTTGCTAGTCGTTCGGCCTCTCCTGGTTCACTTTACTCGTACATTGTTAAAGGACTTGGACCGACGGCAGGTGTGATTTGCGGCTGGAGTTTGGTGCTGGCGTATCTGTTTACAGGGATGTCAGTGTTGTGCGGTTTCGCTAACTTCAGTGCGAGCTTAATTGGTAATTTGGGCATCCATCCGAGCAGTATTACGCTGTTAGCTCTCGGCGCGGGGATTGCTTGGTATGCAGCTTATAAAGATGTCCAGCTTTCAGCCGTAGCAATGTTGTGGATGGAGGGAGCCTCCCTGTTGTTAATTGCCGTCTTGTGCTTCTTTATCTGGGCACACAAGGGTTTTGCGTTGGATATGCCACAACTTACCCTGCAAGGTGTAAATGCAGGTGGTGTAGCGTCAGGACTTGTACTGGCATTGTTTGGCTTCTCTGGCTTTGAAAGTGCCACATCCTTGGGGGATGAAGCCAAAAAGCCATTGAAAACTATCCCCAGAGCCGTCATGGGTAGCACGATTCTGGCTGGTATATTCTTTATTATGACAACGTATATTGAAGTACTCGGTTTCAGAGGCACAGGAGTCTCTATCACCACTAATGAAGAACCTCTGAATTTCTTATCGCAACAAGTTGGGCTGGGATATTTAGGAGGATTGGTTGGCATTGGTGCTTTGTTTAGCTTCTTTGGTTGCGTGATTGGGTGTATCAATCCTGCTGCGAGAGTGTTCTTTACGATGGCGCGTCACGGGTTGTTCCACTCCAAACTGGGAGCAGCACACTCATCCAACAAAACACCTTACGTTGCAGTCACAATAGTTTCATTTTTGACATTTCTCATCCCTGCAGTGATGTCCCTATTCCACGTCAAACTCTTCGATAGTATGGGTTATTTGGGGGCAATTTCTAGCTTCGGATTTTTAACGGTGTATATCTTGATTTCTGTAGCATCTCCGATTTACCTGTACAGAATGAGAAAACTCCGTACGCGAGATATCGTGTTCAGCGTATTGGGGGTTGGCTTCATGATGATCCCGGTTGTAGGTAGTGTGGGAATTCCTGGCAGTACGATGTTCCCAGTTCCCAATGCCCCTTATAATCTGTTTCCCTACATGTTCTTAATGTATCTTGTGGTGACTTGTGGATGGTTTGCGATGCAAAGGTTCCGTTCTCCAGAAGTTGTACGCTCAATGCAGCGTGGAATTGATGAGATTCACGAGAAATTTACAACCCCTACACCAGTCGTGATTTCTTCATCGTTTGAAGACGAACTCTAACACAGCTATCAGCTAGCATTATTTGTCAGGATAAAGCTTGACATAATTCACTTCATATGCTAGCAAATGACTGCTATATGCTTACGAATTCAGGATAAACAGAAATGAGCGAATTATCTACTGCAATTCCCATTGGGATCACGACCTTCACTGCCACCAACATGGACGATCTTGTCATCCTGACATTGATTTTCTCCCAGATAAAGACAAATGTCCACAAGCACATTGTCGCTGGTCAGTATCTAGGTTTCACTGCCTTGGTCATCGTCAGTCTTTCTGGTTTCTTCAGTAGCACGATCCTACCGGAATCCTGGATTGGATTGCTAGGTATTGTTCCGATGATGATTGGGTTCTATCGCTTACTACATCAGGACACTGGTACAGAAGCGGAAGCGGAAGCGGAAACAGAACAGCCTGTTAACCGTTGGTTCACTTACTTTCTGTCTCCCCAAATATACAGTATGGCGGCAGTGACAATTGCCAACGGGGCAGATAACATCGCTATCTATGCGCCGTTGTTTGCCAGCACTACCTGGGAAAGCCTGGTGATCATCCTC
Source organism: Rhizonema sp. NSF051 (assembly GCA_029379265.1). GTDB lineage: Bacteria > Cyanobacteriota > Cyanobacteriia > Cyanobacteriales > Nostocaceae > Rhizonema. Next base: position 1,817 of record JAQYWN010000263.1, on the reverse strand, counting down.
ACAGTATTCTTCTCATTAGTAGGAGTTTGGTGCTATGCTGCTTTGCAGTTGACTCGCACGCCTGCGATCGCCGATGTCCTGAATCGCTATGGCAATCAACTCGTTCCCTTTGTCTTGATGATCTTGGGTAGTTTCATTTTGGTTGACAGTCACACTTTGGAAAATCCTGGTTTAGCTGTACTCACTTTAGTTATATGCTGTGTTTGTCTGTTAGTTTTGAGTAAGAACATTTGGAATCTGTTGCCTGCTGAATCAAGAGAAGGATAAAACGACGGAAATCCAAAACTAAAACTAGGAAATGAATCTTCACTTTAAATCACGAGAAAATCATGAAAATCTTTAAAATCGCTATTGTTGTCCTGCTTTTTTTCATTAATTTAATGGTTGCCCAACCTTCATTTGCAGGTAAAAAATTAGCAGAAAATCCCGACTACATAGAAGTTTCACAAGCTTTAGACAGTCTCTTGCAGGATAAAGAAACGCAAGGTGCAACACCAGAAAATGCTCTGAAAATTGCCAATTTACAGTTTCAAAAATACATTTTGGAGACAGGAAAAGGTAAGGGAGTGTGCCGTAACGAAACCGGGACAACATTACTAGTCTACGGTCAGAAAAATAAAAAATCTAAGTCTACCTATGACAATGCTCTTTATCTTTTGCCAAATGGTCAAGAAACTGATGATGAATGGGATTGTGACGGCGTTTACGTACCAAGTAATTTAAAGGTGACAGGGATTGCTGATGGGCAAGAACTGGTAACTCCCATAGCCTATAAGATTGTCGATGGAACTAAGTTAGTTGCAAAAAGCAATCCGGAAACCTCTGCAATTGAATTCAATGTTCCCCCATCTCAGGTTTTTAAGACGAGTGAGGTAAATTGGTTTATCCCCGATACCATACAAGCAGTCCTTGACACTGGGATTAGCAATGCACCAATTGATGATTAAAAATGGTAGGAGTCGCGAGCAGTACGATTCGGTTAGTGCTATCACCGTCGAAGATCAAAACTACTCTCGCTCCTTGCTATAACAAGGGGAGATTTGGCAACATGGGTGCTGTCTCCCCTTTTTGAGTATATGAGCCGCTTGTCTTTGTCTATCTTTTACTCAGATTTGCATTGATTATTTTCATCCTCAAGGTGCTTGCAATTTTACACTTTTTAGGTATATAAATAACCGTGCTTTTTAAGGAGGAAACTTAGGAGCAAATGTTAATAAGTCTTTAGTCCCATTGTTCCAAAAGTTTCTTGCCATGAATCACCGCTGCAATAGTTACAGTGTCACCCTCAATTCGATAGATGATTCGATAGCTGTAGGCAGACACTTCCCGGATAGTCTCTTCACCAAATTCTGGCACAAGATGACCAGACAAAGGAAATTCGCCCAACTTGCTAATTGAGTCAAGTATCTTTTGAACTAATGCAGCACCGTAGGAAGTTGAGTCGCGAGATATATATGCAGCGATAGCGTCTACATCTTCAAGCGCTTTTAATGACCAAACTACTCTATAAGCCATTTGCTCAACAGCGCTTCTGCTTCTTCTTGGCTAATGGTTCCTTGTGTTTCACTTATAACTAAACCTTGACGAACTTTCTCAATTATGTATAGATGATATTGCACATCCTCTATAGAGCAATCATCTGGTAAATGTTTTAACAGAGATAGCACTTTTGCTTTTGTTGTAGTACTCATAGCCTAATTTTTAACTAATTTATGTGTAACTTTGTTAAGTGGGTGATGCCCACTTGACGTTATGCTAAAAATTTTCATGCACTGGCGATCATAATCTTTATTCTAACTAAGTTCTCTATAAAAGGT
>JAQYWN010000262.1 GCA_029379265.1 Rhizonema sp. NSF051 | reverse complement strand
ATGTAAAGTTTGCATGTAGAATTACTACCTAATCTATAAAGAAACTGTAAAGATCAAGTAAACTTCCGGATATTTCCAGAAAATCTCGAAAAACGTTATTCTATTACATCCCTAAGCTAGACTAAACATCTATCCAGAGAATGATAAACAGTCGAATATTCTCTAAAGAAGGTTTGAAATTGGAAAGGTAGGAAAAGTAGGAAAATTATCAATCCTAAAAGACTTACAACGTTGAGAGTAGAAAAGAGGAATTTTCTCGGTGGTAATTTTTTTGCAGTTTATTACGAGTACATAGTTTAATCGGTCTTTAATCCCGCCAAAAGTATTTTCCAGATGGCCGAAAAACTTTACCTTTCCCCAGACATCATTATATGATGTCATTACCAGCTTAAAATCAGTATATGAGCCTAATTTAATATTACTAAGACATATTTTATCCAGAGAGATATATACAGAAGAATTCTTGCGGACGCTATTCAACCACTCAATAAGAGCATCTGCGATCGCCACTTCTGTCTTCTTTTGTTCTTGCCGCTTGGTCATCAATTCAAAGCCATTGGGATCACTCCTGAATGCCAATTCCAGCAGAGCTAATGCTGCGAGTGTAGGACAAGTCAGCACCCAGTTATCCCAAAAAACTTCGTAATAAAGACGACGCAAATTTTCCACTCAGTATATCTATAAGAAAAGAGCAAGGCTACAAGTATGACTTTGATCCCCAAAAAATTTGATTTTACAAAAAAACATTGTCTCTCAACTGCAATGTTCTTATGAGGTTAGTATTTTGGTGTTATTATGTCATGTACATATAGTACCATGAATCAAAGATATTTTTTCCATAGAGATATATTGAGTCATTAAGAGCGTCCTCTCTTAAACCATTCCACAAGAGCATCTGCGATCGCTACTGCTGTCTTCTTTTGTTCTTGAGGCTTGGTAATCAACTCGAATTCATTGGGATTACTCATGAACCCTAACTCCAGCAGCACTGACGGTGCGATCGCTGGACGAGTCAGCGCCAAGTTATCCCAATATACTCCGTAAGAAGGACGGTGCAAATTTTTAACTATATAATTATTTAAGAAAAGAGCTAGACTGTGGGCTTGGGTTTGATACCAAAAAGAAGCAAAGCCCTTGATTTTCTCAGCGTTGCCATCATCGGGGAGAGAATTGTGGTGAATAGAGATGGCTAAAGCTGGTTGTTCTTTAGCAATAATCTCTTGCCGTGCTTCTAAAGACACTTCGCGATCATCTTGGCGTGTCATGACAACCGTTGCCCCTCGCTTCACCAACTCATCGCGCACCAACTTGGACACTGTTAGATTAAGATCTTTTTCCAAATAACCAGTTGGTCCACTGGCACCAGATTCTTTACCGCCATGTCCCGGATCGAGTAAAATTTTGATTCCAGACAGAGGCTTAGATTTTGTGCTAAAAACAGGGGCGTTACGTAAAGTTAACACCAAATTGGTACCGTTGTATCTCAGTTTATATCCCCACTGTTGGTCTTTCTTGAGATTAAACGTGTATTGCACACCTTTCAAGGGCGCGGGAAGCTGTTGCCAATCTAGGCGAGAAATCAGCGGATTGTCATCCAGGCGAATGATATCTGTTTGAGCAGTGGTGTTGTAAAGAGTGAGAATAAAGGTGCGAGTTCCCTGTTGTACATTCACGGGGACAGCCGCTTCTAGAGGGAAAACCATTTCTGTTGCAGTCTTGAGCTTGCGATACCCCACAGAGCGAATAATCGTGCGTGGCGGCGTTGCCCCTGGTAGAATGCGAGTTTCCTTACTCTTAATCCACCCACCATAGTCTAAACGCAACCAGTCACCTTCAATACCTGTGACTGTAGATCGTGTGCCTTTAGGTAGGGGTGTAAGTCTAGAATAATCTGAACTCGGACCAGTGCGAGCGACACCAGATTCTGCAATCACTTCGACAACTGGCAACTGTGCAGGAGAGAGGATAAGAATTTTACCGACACCAGGCTCAGATACTGTCTGTCCGTTAAGTGTCAGTTCAAACTGAGGTTGTCCTAAATCACCAGAGACTTCTACTATTGTGCAACCCTTGTATTTGCCAGCTATTGATCGGGTAGAAGACTGATTTCGTCCCGTTAATGCCGCAAGGTTATTTGGGAGTTGTGCTTGTTGCGGTTGAGGTAACAGGGAAATTGTTTGGTTACCTAACTTCGCAGAAACACTGGCGTTAGGAGTCGCAGACGCACTCAAACAGATAAGTTCTCCTGGAAGTCTAGCGAGATCCACTGCTGGCATGAGAGACTCTTTGGCAAAAGCTAATCCTTTTGGAACTTCAGGTTGGATAGAAACCCTTGTCACCTTAATCTGAAGTTCTTGATTCAGGTAGCGCACAGTAAAAATATTTTCTCCCAATTGTAAAGGGAGACTTGGGGCAAAATGACCAGCCTTGCTGCGGTTGATTTGCTTACCATTTATTGTTACTTGTCCGGATGGTGGTGCTGTACCAAGGAAGAATAATCTTTCGGCTGTTGTTTTGTAGTTGGTTTGCGGAAAAACAATTTTGAGAGATTGTTCTTGAGCCACAACGACTGAAGGCGTGACTATGGTTAATATGACTAATCCTAAAATTGCTCTCATATAAAATAGAAGAATATTTATATTAGGGGAGACGGGAGACGGGAGATGGAAAACAGGAGACAGGAAACAGGAGGCAGGAGGCAGGAGTCATTTGATGATTGTTACCAGCCTCTCTGGCTCTCTCGCTTGTGCCCCTCTATGTACTTTCTTTCCTGTGCCAGAATGCGAAACGTAATTTTAAAAAGTTGCTAATTCAAAATGATATGAGTAAATTTGTATTTGTCACTGGCGGAGTGGTTTCTAGTATCGGCAAGGGAATTGTAGCAGCAAGTTTAGGGCGATTGCTGAAATCGCGGGATTATTCGGTGTCGATTCTCAAACTCGATCCTTATCTTAACGTCGATCCTGGTACGATGAGCCCCTTTCAGCATGGCGAGGTGTTCGTTACCCAAGATGGTGCTGAAACAGATTTGGATTTGGGGCACTACGAACGCTTTACTGATACCTCAATGTCGAGATTTAACAGTGTTACCACTGGCTTGATTTACCAAGCCGTGATTAATAAAGAGCGACGCGGCGATTATAATGGCGGAACAGTGCAGGTAATTCCCCACATCACTAATGAAATTAAAGAGCGGATTCTTAGAGTTGCAAAAGATACAACTCCTGATGTCGTCATAACGGAAATAGGCGGTACGGTAGGAGATATTGAATCACTCCCCTATTTAGAAGCAATTCGTCAGTTCCGTAAAGAAGTGGGGCGAAGCAATGTGTTGTACATGCACGTAACGCTGATCCCATGGATTGCTTCTGCTGGTGAGATGAAAACGAAGCCAACGCAGCATTCGGTAAAAGAACTGCGTTCTATTGGAATTCAACCGGATATACTCATTTGTCGATGTGATCGTAGTGTGCCATCTGGGCTGAAACACAAACTGTCAGAATTTTGCGATGTTCCAGTAGAGTGCGTCATTCCAGCTATTGATGTGAAAAGTATCTATGAAGTCCCATTAAATTTAGAACGAGAAGGATTGGCACAGCAAACGCTGGACTTGTTAAATATGGAACAGCGTCCACCAGATTTAGTTCAGTGGTCAACTTTAGTAGAACGAATGTATCTTCCCATACATCGGGTGGAAATTGCCATTGTCGGCAAGTACGTGCGCTTAAGTGATGCCTATCTTTCGGTTGTTGAAGCACTGCGTCATGCCGCGATCGCCATGAGTTGTGAACTAAACTTGCGTTGGGTAGACTCTGAACAATTGGAAGTTGAGGGAGAGGAAAACCTTCTTGATGGTGTTCATGGAGTGGTAGTACCAGGTGGTTTTGGGATTAGAGGGGTGGATGGCAAGATAAATGCGATTAAATATACTCGCGAACACCAAATGCCCTTTTTAGGTTTATGTCTAGGCATGCAATGTTCTGTCATTGAATGGGCACGGAACATCATGGGATTAACAGATGCTAACAGTGCCGAATTTGACGTACATACAGACAATCCAGTTATCAACTTGTTACCAGAACAGCAAGATGTCGTCGATTTAGGAGGCACAATGCGCTTGGGTTTGTATCCTTGTCGTCTTCTTCCCAATACTCTGGCTTTCAAGCTTTATCAAGAAGAAGTCATTTATGAGAGGCATCGGCATCGGTACGAGTTCAACAATAACTACCGCCAATTACTTCTAGAATCTGGTTATGCGATTAGTGGCACTTCTCCCGACGGACGCTTAGTTGAAATGGTTGAATTACCCAGCCACCCCTTCTTTATTGCCTGTCAATTTCATCCTGAGTTTCAATCGCGCCCCAGTGAACCCCATCCTTTATTTAAAGGTTTTATCCAAGCTGCGATCGCCCACGCTGTTCCGACTACAGATGCTCAAACACCTGTAGAAATTGGCTAACAGAAGACAGCGTGTTTAGCAAAAATGGAAGGAAGAGGAGATCTTGTGGTGCATTGGGTGAAAATCCATCATGAAAGAAATGAATACTTAGTTAATTTTGAGTATGTGACGTCTTTTCGTCATGAAGCTAACAGTCGGGTGACATTTTGGCTACCAAATACTGCCACTCCGATTGTGATTAACCCGCAAACTAACTTAAAGGACTATCAAACAATTTTGGAATATTTAGAGAATGTAACGGAGTTAAAATTTGAAAAAGCATATTGGGTAAAAATCCTTTATGAGAGAAATGAGTATGTCATCAATCTCAATTACATTAACTCCTTTTGTCATGAGCCGCAAAATGGTAGGATAACTTTCTGGTTACCGGATAGTAATATTCCTATCATCATTAACCCCGTTAGTAATCCAACCTCCTATCAAAAAGTTCTGGAATACATTCAAATGGCAACAGGATATCTTTTAGGTAAGTAAAAGGCAAACAGAAGTAAAGATGCACTCTAAAACTCTGTTCACTCCTCGTTGTTCACTTTTAATAGAGCTAACTTCGCTGCTCCCACCATTCCTGCAGTGTTGCCTAATTCTGCTGGCAAGATTTGTAAATCGTAGCGAGAAGTGGGGAGTACACGCTGCTGAATTTCCGCTTTAGCAGATGGCAAGAAAAATTCTGCACTGGCACTGACACCACCGCCGATCACGATCGCTTCTGGTGTCAGCACGTAAATCAAACTCGTTAAACCAATACCCAAATCACTACCATACTTTTGCCAAAAAGTCAAGGCATTTGGCTCACCAACTTTTGCCAGCGCACCTAACTCATTAGGGTCTTTCCCTGTGTGACGACGAATTGCTGTGACTGAGAGGTGCTGCTCTAAAGAGCCTTGATTACCGCTATTACACGGGAAGCCATGAGGGTTTAAAGTGATTAACCCAAGTTCACCAGCTGCGCCTTGATGCCCAATGAACAGTTTGCCATCGATAATAATTGCGCCACCAACCCCAGTCCCCAAAGTCAGCATGATCAGATTTTTAAAGCGACGACCGGCCCCCAACCAAGCTTCTCCCAACCCCGCACAGTTGGCATCGTTAGCCACAATGGTCGGTTTGCCAGTCTTCATTTCTATGTAGTTTGCCAGGGGCACATCATACCACCCCTTAAGGTTAATGGCAACTTTGGCAATGCGTCCTGCCGCATCTGCCGGTCCGGGAGTGCCGATACCAATTGCAATAGCCTGTTGTTGTGGATCGAGTTGTGCGATCGCATCCACCATCACCGCCATCACCGCCTCTGGAGTTGGTGGTTGGGGAGTCGCCACAGATAATGACTGTACACAAGATCCATCAAAGCGAAAACGTCCCAGCTTTATTGCTGTTCCACCGACATCAATGCCAATGACTTCTTTTCCACTCCCCATATCCCCACTCCCTACATTCAGTACATATTTGTGCCACAGATAAAACATCAGAAAGCATGTACCACAGTTGGTATCATCGGCGGAAGTTTTGTTTATTCCAATTGACCTACATTAGTAGATTTATTTGAGTGAACGGAAGTGAGTTGCTGATTAGCCACTAAGCTGAGATCGATAGACGAATTTTGCCAAGATGTTAATGGCGTCCCACGTAAAATGCCCGCAAGGGCGACAGAAAGCATGAAACCACCAGCAGCAGCAGCTATTAAGGAAATACTATCTTTCATAAAACTCTAAATTAGAAATACCACAAACAAAATTTTAGACAATAAAACGTTGAAATAGAAAGTAGGAAAAGGGGAGTCATCCTCAGCTAATCACGTATATTGGCGCAAAAAAACCTCAATATTACCAAATGTTGACCGATTCAGAAACCAACTCATAACTAAATTTCTTTCCATTAACAGCGCCTTGCGCTCCGGACAGAATCCTCTATTCGGAAGACGAAACTTTAATGTAAAGTTGTGTTTATTCACGCCCACTTACTTACTGACGTATTTTATTATCTCTCCGCAAACGGGGATTGACAAAATCGTTCAACCCCTCACCTAGTAGTGATAACCCCACTACCATTAACGTCAAAGCTAAACCAGGGAAAAAAGTCGTCCACCAAATCCCTGTAGGAAGGGCATCCAAAGCTTGTTTTAGATCGTGCCCCCATTCTGGCACTTCTTCTGGAAGTCCTAACCCTAAAAAACCCAACCCACCTAAAACCAAAATTGCATCAGCCGCATTGAGGGTGAAGAGGACGGGTACACTTTGAATAACATTGAAAAATAGATACCGCGAAAGAACTTGCCAAGTATTCGCACCTAATGCTTGAGCGGCCTCAATAAATACTTCAGTTTTCACACTAACTGTATGATTGCGGACAACACGGTAATATTGGGGAATGTAAGCAATACTAATTGCGAGCGCGGCATTTAAGATCCCACGCCCAACCACAAACGCCAATGTCACTGACAGTAGTAACCCAGGCAGAGTATAAATGCTATCCATTATAAATAGCAAAACTTTATCTAGTTTACCGCCGATATAGCCACTTAACATGCCCAAAGGCACACCAATAAGCATACTTAGCGCTGTCGCCAGCAACACGACCTGCAATGCGGCTTGGGTACCAAATAATGTGCGCGAAAATATATCATAGCCTTGACGACTTGTACCAAACCAATATTTAAGTGAGGGTGGTTCGTGAATCGGGTTCACCAAGGAATCTGTGGGGTTTTGCACCCAGCCCAATGCCTGAAAGACAGGAGCGAAGAATGCTATGAATATAAACAAGAAGGTAATAATTAACCCCACCCGCATCAATTGCTGAGACAGGCTGGGGTTTTTAGCAAATCGAAAAAATCTTGATGGACTTTTTGTCGTGGTCATATGTAGCAATCAGCTTATAGCCATCAGCTTAAATGGTAATCTAATGACTAAGGATAAAAGAAATATGTTGCAGCTTAGCAGAAAGCTGAGTGCTGAGTGCTGATTTCTACAGATAACTTTCAAGCAACTGGCGATACTCACTTTTTGACTTGACGCCTTTGACTTCCTTCAACAGTTCCTTATTTTTGAAGAACTGAACTGTCGGCGTCCCTGTCACACCACCACTCTCGGCAATATCTCGGTCTTTGTCGATGTCAATTTCTACAAAGTGGATTTTGCCGTCAAATTCATCCACGACTTTATTTAAGATGGGCTTGAGGGTATGGCAGGGACCACAGCCAGGAGAAACATATTTGACAATCACTGGGCGATCGCTTTCGTGGAATAACTTCCGTAATGCATAACCACCTTCATGGCGTGTCGCATTCAAATCAAATTCCTGAGAAAGTTTTTCTTCAGTTTTCTTTTGCTCTGGCTGAACTTCATATTCATTACTTGGAGTTTCCGTCTGTTGGTGGAATTCCTGAATCAAACCGTTGGAAGACAACCAGCGTTCTGCCAACATCGCCCCCATACAGCCACTTCCAGCAGCAGTAATCGCCTGACGATACTCATGATCCTGTACGTCGCCTGTAGCAAAAACGCCTTCTACGCTTGTTTCTGGTGAACCGTGTTTAGTGACAATGTAACCGACCTCATCAAGTTCCAGTTGTCCTTTAAATAAAGATGTATTGGGATTGTGACCAACAGCGTAGAATAAACCTTTAACGTGCAGTTCGCTTTCTTCGCCAGTCTTGGTGTTGCGGATTTTGACTCCATCCATGTGACCATTACCGAATACATGCAGCGTTTCGGTATTAAAGTGAACTTGGATTTTTGGGTTACTTAATGCCCTGTCTTGCATGGCTTTGGAAGCCCGCATTTTGTCTCCCCGCAATAGCATATTCACCTTAGAACCGTACTTGGTGAGGTAAACCGCTTCTTCGACAGCTGAGTCTCCACCGCCGATGACAGCTAAATCCGCACCGTGGAATAGAGGTGTAGCACCATCGCAAATTGCACAAGCGGAGATCCCGTGACTCCAAAATTGATCCTCGCCAGGTAAACCCAAGCGCTTTGCTGTCGCACCTGTAGCAATAACAATGCTGTGAGTTTTAAATTCTCTTTCCTCCGAACGGACAGTAAAAGGACGCTGACGTAAGTCTACTTCAATCACATCTTCAGTATATAACTCAGCCCCCCAGCGCTCCGCCTGCGCCTTCATCCGATCCATTAATTCCGGTCCCGTAATTCCTTCAGGAAACCCAGGAAAGTTCTCCACCTCAGTGGTTGTCATCAATTGCCCACCAGGTAAGCCCCCAGCTTGAAATCCCTCAAATATAACTGGTTTAAGGTTAGACCTTGCCGCATAAATAGCAGCTGTGTACCCTGCAGGCCCGGAACCGATAATTACCAAATTTTCTATGGCATCACTCATATTAAAGCGAACTCATAACGACTATGAGTTAAATATAGCATATTCATAGAGCGATCGCCAATGTGGGGAGAGGGGAGAATAATGACTCCCTTGCTTCCTGTCTCGTGTCTCCCTGTACTAATTAATGACTTTCAGCTTTCTTGAGCGGCAATTTCATCAGTTTTTGCTGACATGATAAAATCATTGCGATGAAGTCCGTGAATTGCGTGAGTCCACCAACTCACCTTAACCTGACCCCATTCAGTAAGTAATGCTGGATGATGTCCTTGTGCCTCTGCAATCTCGCCGACACGATTGGTAAACGCGAGTGCTGTTTGAAAATCGCTAAATTTATAGGTACGTTCTAGACGCGCTTCTCCATCAACATTGATAATTTCCCAATGAGGAATTTGCGGTTTAAATTCTGCAATTTCTGCCTCTGTAACTTGCGGCGCATCTTTATGACAGGCACTGCATTTTTCTTGTGTTAAAGAAGTCATAGTCACCTTTTATCTCAATGATTTCATTTTATACCATGATGGAAAAATTTTAGTATAAATTGGTCATGGAGCAAAATCATTCGCTCAGCTTAATTATTAACCCAAAGATGAATCCGTTTGCATGAAAGTAAGCAATAAATTTATTTTATCCATTCATAAATTTCTTCGCAAGTACCATTATTT
>JAQYWN010000261.1 GCA_029379265.1 Rhizonema sp. NSF051 | reverse complement strand
GATGGGAGATTAGATAGCAAAAGGATTTTATAATGTCAATTTCAATTAATGTTATTCTTTTAGTTGTAACAACACTTTATCAAGCGATCGCTAGCTTGTTAGAAGATCGACAACCACCGCCTGGTGAACTGATTGATGTGGGTGGATATCGGCTACATCTTTACGTTGCAGGAGAAGCAAGACCAACGATTGTTCTAGACCATAGCTTAGGAGGAGTAGAAGGCTATTTCCTAATTGAGGAATTGGCAAAATTAGCACGAGTATGTATCTACGATCGGGCAGGATATGGATGGAGCGATCGCAGCCCACATCCTCGAACCAGTCATCAAATTGTGAAGGAATTAGACACATTACTGACGCAAGCGGGAATCGAGCCACCCTACATTTTGATAGGCAATTCGTTTGGCAGCTATAATGTACGAATGTATGCCCATTTTTTCCCTCAAAAAGTCGCGGGTATCGTACTCACAGATGCACTGCATGAGACAGGAATGCTCAAGATGTCCGTCCAGTTACAAACTCTAAAACTCTTTTTTATTTCAGGCTTTGTGATGTCTATTATAGGCTCAATGCTTGGGATTATCCGATTGCTGAGAGTATGCGGAGTATTTGAATTACTAAAGCCTGAGTTACGCCATTTTTCTAAGGATTCCCTCAATCAGGTGAAACGTTCCTTTTGTCGTTCCAAACACTGGCTTGCGATGAGTCGAGAGATGATGAATCTAGACAAAAGTGCGCGTCAGGTTAGTATAGCTAAGCATTTTGGTACAATGCCTATAGTTAGCATTAAAGCCAGTTCCTTTTTTAAACCGTCCTTTTGGACTATTTTCATCCCTCTGAAAGGCGCTAACCAGTTGCGGGAAAAAATGCACGTAGAGTTGTGTAATTTATCAACAGATTGTCTTCAAGTTGAGGCAAGTAAAAGTGGTCATTTTGTGTGGGTAGATCAACCAGATTTCATTGTAGATGCTGTAAGAATTGTACTCAGTAAAATCGGTTTTTCTCGCTAGCACTTTTCGGCATAGCTAGCTAACTTTCATTGCACTGGACTGTTGAGAGCGATCAGCTAGAATTGAGAGGATGTTGGCAGCCGATGAATGTCGCCGTTAAATCTTTAAGTTCTCTGTGGGGACGTAGTTGAAAGTTTATCTGTGAGTAGAGATGCTCAAGTAATTCTTGAGTAATACTGATTGCTGTGATGTCACAAGCAGTTTATATGTTCACTATATTATACGCACTTGTACTTACTCAAATTTCAAAAGTCCATGTCTGACGACCAATCCTAATCGCATGTCCCGAATTAAGCCATAAGGGTTGGTTGGGGATCAAGCGTTGTCCATCAACAAAAGTGCCATTAGAACTACCAAGATCTACGATTTGGTAACGAACATTATTTTGAGGGTCAGTAACTTGATTAATTCGGGCATGATGACGTGAAGATAAGGCATCGTCAAGGACAAGAGTATTGCTTGGTTCGCGTCCAATGGTAAAAGAGGGAGTTGACAAAATAGCGATCACACCTGAATCTTTGACCAACCGTGCGATCACAGTTGTTCCAGAATCTGGGTCAAATACTGTGGGAGCCAGCACTACAGTATCGCGAGTTGGTAGACTGGCTTGAGGTGATGATCTTCCTTCAATGGCAACACTAGTGGCTTCTATAGTTGCGCCTAGAGCAGGCTCGCTGGAGTTTGGATTGCGTCCAGAAATAATATTAACCTGCTGCACTGGTGGTGATTCTCTCTCTGGGCGACCGGCCTGAGCAATTTGGGCTTTGAGCACTGCTTGGTGTTCTGCTTCTTGTCTTGCGCTCATACCTTCTACCTGACGGATGATACCACGATTTTGGGGAAAACTAATGTCATTTACCCTGACATCTTCTAGAGCAAAGCCTAAGGAATAGGAAACGTCGGTGTTATTAAGGATGTGTTGCCGAATTTGCCCTCTTCCTTGAGTCGTCAACTGTTCAACACGCAGCTGACCAATAACTTCTCCCAATGTATCTTTAACCGCACTTACGAGGGCTGCGATCGGATCAGATAATTCCAAAGCCACTCGTTTAGCGTCCACCACCTGATACATTACATTCAGGGAGACATTAATCAAATACTGGTCTTGGGATAGAAAATCCCCATGAGAGACAATTTCCAGGTTGCGAATCTTGATATCTACCAAAATCAGTTGGCATTGTTCTAACAAGGGTAGGGCGAAGCTGAAATGACGCCCTGGTTGCCATTTCCGCACCATCCGACCATTTTTGACCAATAAACCTGTAAAACCTGCCTCAATAAACTCCATGCTCCACCCTACCCAGCGCTCCGGGGTTACTGTTTCGATTAGAGGAGGAGAGTTGCTAGACATGAGGATTTACCTAAAAGAGTATCGATCAGATGTGTATTCTCTTGACTTTAAGGTTAACAAAGAATCAGTAAGTTGGGGGACGCTTGAGTCCGTCTGCTGCTACCGAAACCCACATTGAGCATCCTCAACTGTCACGCATCAACAAATAGAATAGTACAGAAGAGCCAAGTGAGAAGTATAAGTGTTTGCTGCTACGTCTTCACGCTATTGATACAATACATACTATAAGCTTGAGAAAGCAAGATATGTCAGCTAAGGATAAATTTCATCTAAAAAAATTCCGATACATGTGGAAACTGCGTAGTTTTAACTCGCAGAGGAAACATGAACGCTCAATTGCCAATCGCGTCACAATTAATCCGGTGGAACGAATTTATTTCTGGCAATCCCCTTGCTTATAGCTAGGGGTTGGTGAAAATGTAGTAAAAACGTCGCTCAAAAAAGATGGATGGGTAATTACTGATGACCCCCTACGAATTGCTGTAGACCGCATTACCAATATCTTTATTGACCTTGCTGCAGAAAAACTAATTGTGGCAGATAGAGAAGGACGAAAAATTGCAGTTGAGGTAAAAAGTTTTCTGAGTCCTTCCACTATATCAGAATTTCACACAGCGTTAGGACAGTTTATCAATTATCGTTATGCACTAGCAGATTATGAGCCACAGCGTGTTTTATATTTAGCAATACCAGTAGTCATCTATGAAGAGTTCTTCACTACACCATTTATTCGTTCAGTCATTCAACGCAGTCAAATCAGTCTACTCATATTCGATCCACTAAAGGAGGAGATTGTGCAATGGCAAAACTAGAAGAATATCGGGAATATATTCAGCATGTATTGACTGACTATGCTAAGCGTCGAACATCATGCAACCAGGATGATGAATTGGAAATGCAAACCATTTTTGATACAGTACACGACCATTATCAGCTGATATATGTTGGCTGGGATAAAGGACGACGGGTTTATGGACCTGTAATGCATCTGGATATTAAGAATGGTAAGATTTGGATTCAGTGGAATGGTACAGAAGATAACATTGCTGCTGAATTAATGGAGATGGGGGTGTCAAACCAAGATATTGTACTGGGGTTTCACACTCCCTATATGCGTCAGTTTACAGATTTTGCTGTTAGGTAGCATTTTGCGTGAAAAATAAAATCCATAAGGTGAGCTTTAAGCAAAAATGCATAAACTTTCTGATTCAGTATCTAGCTATAGGCATTAATCTCTGCCGTTAGTAAAAAAACCTCCAGAGGAAGATAGATGACGATCGCAGTCATAAAAGTGAAGATAGAAGAAAAAATACATTCCTTGCTCTTCATTCTCCCTGAAAGTCATGACGTTTGATTACGATCTGTTTGTCATTGGTGCTGGTTCTGGAGGGCTAGCAGCAGCTAAGGCAGCAGCTAGCTACGGTGCGCGAGTCGCTGTTGCCGAACAAGAAGCCCTGGGTGGTACTTGTGTAAATCGCGGCTGCGTTCCCAAAAAACTTATTGTCTACGCTGCTGACTTTGCCTTAGAAAATAAAATAGCGAATAGCTATGGGTGGAGTGACGACGGCCAAAGGCATTTTGACTGGACACTCTTTATCAAGTCCGTACACCAGCAGATCGAAACCATTCAGAAATCCTATCTAGAACAGTTCCAAAAAGCTGGAATTGAATTACTTCAGAGTCACGCGACTTTCGTTGATGCTCACACCATTGAAATTAATGGACGCAAGCTGACATCTGATAAAATCTTGATTGCTGTGGGCGGATACCCGATAAAACCAGATATCCCCGGAATAGATTACACCCTTTCCTCCCGTGAGATGTTTAACCTACCCTATTTGCCTAAACGGTTGGCAATTCTTGGAGGAGGTTATATAGGTGTAGAATTTTCCAGCATGATGAACGCTTTCGGTTGCGAGGTGACGCTCATCGATAGAGATGAAATGATTTTATCAGGGTTTGATAACGACATCCGTAGTGGCGTTCAAGAAGGTTTGAGCAAACGTGGAGTCCGCTTGTTCAACAACAGCACTGTTAAAGAAATCAAATACTCAGAAGAGATTTTGGTGTTAACCCTTGATGACGACTCTCAAACAATAATTCCCGCAGACACTATCTTAGTTGCTACAGGTCGTGCCCCAAATACCGAAAATCTTGGTTTGGAAAACGCGCTTGTTGAACTGGGCGAAAAAGGCGCAATCAAAGTAGATGAATATAGCCGCACTACTCAGGAAAACATTTTTGCCGTGGGTGATTGTACTAATCGCGTGCAATTGACGCCAGTTGCCATTGCAGAAGCTAATGCTTTTGTCAACACAGTTTTCGGCAAAAAGCGGCAAAAACCGAATTATGATTATGTGCCTTCTGCCGTTTTTGCCCGTCCAGAAGCAGCAAGTGTGGGCATGAGCGAGGAAGAAGCACGAGAAAAATTTGGCAAATCTGTCAAATGCTACCACAAAAGCTTTCAACCTTTGTTGTATCAACTGACTAAAGAGGATGAACAAGCTACGATCAAGGTAGTGGTTGAAGAAAAATCTGACAGCGTTTTAGGCGCTCACATGGTGGGTGAAAACGCCGCAGATATTATTCAAAGTCTCGCTGTTGCTATTCGCAAGGGTATTACCAAGCAAGATCTGGATGAATCACTAGGTATTCATCCGACGACAGGTGAGCAGTTCCTATCTAAGTCCTTATAAGAAGGAGTCAGGAGGCACGGAGAATTCTTTGCCATTTACTTGATGAATCATGGTTCAAAACCCTCGTTCCTCTATACTACCTGTGGTCATTCTAACTTTTGAATTCTGTCTCCCGATTGAATCGTAGTCTTGCTTGAATGCCCTTGCCAAAAGATACCAATTTACCAAAAAGTCGGAGGGAAAACCAATTTCTTCTAAGGACAGTATAATAATCGTTTCTCTGCCATAACACATGACGGAAAATTCCAGAACTTTCAAATATGGGATGAGCTAAAGAAGGCGATTTCTGGTTTTTTCATTGGTAAATTGGTATCAGATTTTTTCAATTTTTCTGAATGGGACACCTGAATTTATGACTTATGATTACGATCTGTTTGTAATTGGTGCTGGTTCTGGGGGTTTAGCGGCTTCCAAACGCGCAGCTAGTTATGGGGCAAAAGTAGCTATAGCTGAAAATGATTTAGTCGGCGGTACCTGTGTAATTCGGGGCTGTATTCCAAAAAAACTTATGGTTTACAGTTCTCACTTTCCCGCATTGTTTCGCGATGCTGCTGGCTATGGTTGGAAGGTGAGCAAAGCGGAATTAGATTGGGAATTTTTAATGACTTCTATAGATAAAGAAGTCCGGCGTCTGTCACAATTACACATTAACTTTCTGGAAAGAGCAGGAGTGACACTTATTCAAAGTCGTGCCACACTGGTAGACCAGCACACTGTAGAAGTTGACGGACGTAAAGTGACAGCAGATAAAATTTTGATTGCTGTTGGCGGTCGTCCGATCAAGCCAGACATCCCTGGTATAGAACATAGCATTACTTCCAATGAAATGTTTCACCTGAAAGAACAACCGAAGCATATTGCTATTATTGGTTCTGGTTATATTGGTACGGAATTTGCTTGTATAATGCGCGGTTTGGGATGTGAGGTAACACAAATTCTTCGCAAAGACCTGATTTTGAAAGGGTTTGATGAAGAGATCCGCACCGGAATTCAAGAGGGAATGGAAGGTCACGGCATTCGTGTGATTCAAAATCAAGTGGTGAAAGCAGTTGAGCGGACACCGTCAGGATTAAAGTTAACGTTATCAGGAGAACATCAAGAATCCGTAATTGCCGATACCTTTTTAGTGGCAACAGGTCGAGTTCCCAATGTAGAAGCACTGGGTTTGAACAACGTAGGAGTAGATGTTGTGCCCAGTTCCGTCGAAGGGCATGGATACAGCAATATGGATGCGATCGCTGTTAACGAATACAGTCAAACTTCTCAGCCAAATATCTTCGCTGTCGGTGATGTGACTGACAGAATGAATTTAACTCCGGTGGCAATCGCTGAAGGGCGTGCTTTTGCAGATAGTGAATTTGGCAATAACCGTCGGATATTTAGTCACGATACTGTCGCCACAGCCGTATTTTCAACACCTGAAGCAGCTACAGTTGGTTTGACTGAAGCTGAGGCACTTTCTCAGTTGGGAGAAGACGCAGTGAAAGTTTATCGCTCTCGCTTCCGCCCCTTATTCCATAGTTTAACAGGTGACTCAGAAAGGACAATCATGAAGTTGGTGGTGGAAAGTCACACTGACAAAGTCCTAGGTGCTCACATGGTTGGAGAAGGTGCAGCCGAAATTATTCAAGGAGTCGCGATCGCTGTGAAGATGGGCGCAACGAAAAAAGATTTTGATGCCACTGTAGGAATCCATCCCACAGCAGCAGAAGAATTTGTCACGATGCGCTAATGAGTAGGTTCTTCGTCCTTAGTCATTTGTCGTTTGCTTTTCACCTAGGACGAATGACTAAGGACAATCACTACAAGTAAAACTTTATGACTGCCGAGTTTATTTACCTTCACGGTTTTGCATCGAGTCCTAATTCTGCTAAAGCTAGGTATATAGGCGATCGCTTCGCCGAAAATCAGCTCGACCTAAAAATTCCCGATCTCAATGCAGGTGATTTTTCTCACCTAACTATAACTCGTCAGCTTAATCAAGTTGTGTCAATGATTTCAGTACATGGGGAACAGAGCTTACCTTCCCCATTTCATCAATCTGATTTTAAGCATCTCCGGTTGATTGGCTCAAGTTTGGGCGGTTTGACAGCTGCTCATCTAGGACAAAATTACAAACAGGTGCAACGCCTTGTCTTGCTTGCACCTGCTTTCGGGTTTTTGTCTCATTGGTTACCCCAACTAGGAGATGAACAGCTTGCTCGTTGGTGTCAGGAAAAATATCTGATGGTTTACCACTACGGTTTGAGACAATCTCTTCCCTTGAGTTACGATTTCGTCACAGACGCAGTTCGATATCAAGAAGATGTGCTGCAACGCCCTGTACCTACCTTGATTTTACACGGACAATACGATGAAGTCATTCCCATTACAGCCAGTCGAGAATTCGCCAAATCGCGTCCTTGGGTGGAACTAGTGGAACTGGACAGCGATCATAGTTTGGGAAATGTCATGGCTGAAATTTGGCAGGCAATCCAGCACTTCTGCAAGATAGATTAAAGTTGTATAATGAACATTCTTCTAAAGAATGTCTTTTGTCATTAGTCATAAGTTCTTTACAATCATGACTAATGACCAATGACCAACAATCAATATGTTACCATTTATCCGCTCGGACTTAGCCCAGTTCACGGCTTACAATCCTCATCCCAACAACGATACGATCCAACCAATTGAGTCATCACCCCAAGATCGCTTAAATGCGAATGAAAGTCCCTACGATTTACCACCTCAGTTAAAAGAAAAGTTGGCTTGGACTTATCAGCAGTTGATTGAGACAAATCGTTATCCTGACGGCGGACATGAAACACTTAAAAGTGCGATCGCTCTTTACATCAATCAATCAGCCGCCCTTTCATCATCTCTTTTCACTACTGCTCATATTTCCGTTGGGAATGGTTCAGATGAACTCATCCGCTCATTATTAATTGCCAGTTGCTTGGGTGGAGAAGGCTCTGTTCTGGTGGCTGAACCCACTTTTTCTATGTATGGGATTTTGGCGCAAACTCTTGGCATTCCGGTAGTGGCGGTGGGTAGAAACGAAGAAAATTTTGAAATTGACTTACAAGCGGCACAATCAGCAATAGAACAAACTCAAAATCCGCCTATTCGAGTAGTTTTCGTCGTTCATCCCAATTCTCCCACGGGCAATCCTTTAACAGCTCAAGAGTTGGCATGGATAAGGAATTTGAGCGAGCATATTTTAGTCGTCATTGATGAAGCATACTTTGAATTCAGTAATAACACCATAGTTGGTGAATTATCACAACATCCTAATTGGGCCGTCTTACGCACATTTTCTAAAGCTTTCCGCCTTGCGGCTGATCGGGTTGGCTATTGCGTCGCCCATCCTGAGTTAACTGCCATCTTAGAAAAAGTTCGCTTACCGTACAATCTCCCCAGCTTTTCCATAGCCGCTGCAATAGTAGCTATGCAAAACCACAAACTCTTACTAGAAACAATTCCTCAAACACTTGCCGAACGAGCTAAACTCTTCAACGCCTTATCTCAAAACCCAGCATTACAAGTTACCGAAAGCGCGTCTAACTTTATTTTCCTGCGTCTCAAACCGAATAGCTTTCACCAAACAGACGCGACTTTAAAAAATCTTCATCTCTTCCTCAAACACTATGGAACTCTTGTGCGGGAAACTAGCGGGGGATTGCGAATTACTGTAGGCACTACAGAGGAAAACGTCCGCACGCTAAATCGATTGCAAGCTGCTTTAACTTATCTTCAATCTGAGCAATGACATCAGTAATCAAGCAAACCTTCCGCCTCGCTGCCCAGACGGCGTACTTTTGCCACCGTTTGCGGTAGGACACCCACTAAAAGCGCAAAGGCTACATTTGGCAACTGAGCCACTGTTTCTTGTGGAAAGTATTGTTCAAATTGATCCAGAATCTTTTGAACACGCTGTCCTGATACTGGATTTTCTGTAATTTGTTTGATTAACCGAATCCACTGTCGCCGAATTAAGTAAGCCTTCTGGCGCGCGTCATGAGATTCGGGAGTTAATAAAGAGAGATTTCCTATAGGCAGCGCTCCTTGGCAATCACTATCATAATCACCACCCACTACAGCGCCCGGTCCGGCAAACTCTGCATGATAGTGTTTAAACAGTATTAACCCATTCCGCCTACGACTGTTGACTATAAAAACTTTTCCACTGAGCAGCATTGTCAGCAGGTCCGAGCTATACGATTGCTCAGTTTCATTTGGCATGACAAAATAGTCAAGGAAACTGGTGTCAGGAGAATATGTTGATACCATAGTACTCTGATAGCGTTTTCGCTTTTCGCTACCCATATTTTTTGGATTTTTGGACGATTTTGGCAGTAATTCACTCTTAAAAGGAAAATTTGTTGTCAAACCAAATTTCAGATTTTCTTTGATTACCAAGATTTTTTGGCTTTATTTAACTAAGATAAGAATAA
>JAQYWN010000260.1 GCA_029379265.1 Rhizonema sp. NSF051 | reverse complement strand
ATCTTTATCTGGTGCTTTTGATGTTGGTCAAGGGAACCTTACTGGGGAGAATGATTTTTATTTAAAAGGGGTAGCTAATTCAAATTTAGAATTAAGAAATTTGGACACAAATGTATTGGATAGTGGCTCAGCAATTATCCGCGTGGAAAAAGCTGAGGGTTCTCAATAACTGTTGTTGAAATAATTCCACGTAGAGAGATAGTGTCATGAAGTTGTAGATAATATGCCTTTCAACGGCAAATACCTCCTTCCTTAACGATATTGGGAAGTGTAAATTTGACTTGTCATGCTCAACACTAATAAGTTAAATTGCTGGTTAAATACAAATAACTCAAATACACGTAGAAATGACTAGCGACCACTCCTGTATATATTTAGGAACAGTGATTTTCGTTTTATCTTCAGGAATATCAGTTCAAGCAGCCCAAGTAGAATTTGGCATTTTTAAATCATCAGATACTCCACAGGCATACTGTCCTCAAAAAGTGATTATGACAGAAGAGAACGCCCCTTACTATGAAGGGGGCTATACAATCAATGGTGAAGCAAAATTAGAATCTTTTGCCGGGCCTTTTACAATCGCTTCTACCGATCCCTTTAGTGTTACTTGGGTAGCAACCTTAAAACCTGCTTACAGAAACTGTAAGGCAACTGGTCGCATTGTTAAAGAGGGTAAAGAAATATTTAATTCTCAATCTCACCTACGTTTGCGGTTTACTGGCGGTAAAGTATTTTTGATTTTAGATATGACTGGCATCAGCGATGCTAACAGTTTTACAAGTGTTATTATCAAAAAAGGTGTTAATACTGGTAATCCCACTTGGACCTGGGCTGGCACAGATTAATCATTTTGGATATATGAGTGCATATATGGAGAAGCTGCAAACTTTGTGGCTGCAGACGGGTGATGGCACCATGGAAAAAAGACTATCCAGTAAGCATTTGAGTGGTTTTTTTGATGCCATAACTTCTCCGTTTAGGGGAGTTTTTTTATAATGAAACGTCAAATCTCACTTTTTATTCAGTTTTATTAAGATTTTTTTCAGACACAAATCATCTTTAGCTGTGATGATGGAATCATTCCAGGAAGAACAAATCACTCACAACCCACTATTTCATAGGTTTACACCAGACATGCAGAATGACTAATTAACGTGTTTACTAGAGAGCTTGATACGTAACCTCTGCTATTTCTAGCATGACAACCGATCTTTGCCAACCCTCGTTTTAGGAAGGTTATAAAAATGAATCCGACTAATTTGGTATCAGGAGAAAAGTATCTGTACACTCCTGTTGTCCCTGATAAAGATTTCTCTTCTGCTGAAAAGAAAACAGAACCAGAAGTTTTGATTTACTGTCACGAATCTCCTTATGAACGTGACTATCACCTTTTCCGTGATAGGACGGGAGCAAGAGGCTATGTGTGCCTTTTTGGGTACATCGTCAAAAGCCAGGTAGATCCCTATCAAGCTGAAATTAACACAAAACTATCGAAACTATCGCAATTCTTTCAGCAACGCCTACAAAGCAAGTGTATACAACATCTGACTCGTTCATCAGCCAAGACATCATGATAGGTTATGAACGCTCTCATCGGCTTATGCTTGGATTGCGGTTTTACTGTTTCTTCTATTACAAGATAGCGATCGCCAAATATAAGGGCAAGCAATAGACCGCTTACTATGGGGTAGTTTGTGAAGTTTAAACTACCATATAAAAGACCATTTGATGGCTGAACAGCAGCTTGCTCAGTTAATTTTTACTGAGTGCGCCTCTGAGTGAGGCAAAAAAATCTTCAAAATTTAGCACAACTAGGAACAGACACCAAACTATTAGCCTCAGTCGCAGAAGAAATAAGCGTTACCTCCCCTTTACCGTTAAACACCCAACCCGTAGCAGGCACAATTTCTACAGCTTTTGGTTTTGATGGTTTAGCCGTAGATGTCCTGGATTGATTTTGTGCTGTAGTCGTACTCAAGCGAGTATCAGTCCAAACAACATCATCACTGAGAAGATCGTCAGGGCTCGGAGGTAAACCACCGCGTCCGGTGACAATAAATTCGCTACCCTGATTGTCAAAAGCTGCACATTTAGAGGAAACCAGCCTTGGAGTATTTACCAAACCTGCAGGCAGTTGCAACAATCCTCGCTTCGGGTCAACATTGGGCGTTTTGATTCCTATAGTACCTTGTACCCCAAGTTTAGAACTAGCAGTAATGTCACTAAGCTCAGTTGGGTCTGGGCGAGACTGAATGCCATAAATGCCACTTGCTGTAATATTAACTCTACCTCCAGAACCTGTAAAAGCATTGGCGGTGATGTCACTATTTTCTTGAGGGATGGCAACGATAAAGCCCGACGGGGAATTGATAGTGATGTTACCACCGTCTCCACCAAGTTGTTCATTACCCGCAGTCGTAGAGATTTTACTCTCACCACGTAGCAGCATTAAGTCTCCTACAAGTAAGTTGATATTGCCACCATTACCTGATTGAGATTCTGCAATCAACCTTCCTTGGTTGTCCAAGTTAATTTTTGGAGAGGTAACAATAATATCTCCTGCCCTTCCTTTACTTTCTGATTGAACAAACACACCAGTAATATCTCTGGGAATTACTGTACTTGCACCAATAAGAGTGCTGCTTCTAGGAGAAGCAGTCCCAGAAATTGTTACAGAGTCAGTGGCATTAATATTAATTGTGCCTGCATTTCCTTGTCCAAGAGTACCCGCAGTTAATATAGCGCCATCACGTAGCGAGAGATTTTTTGTAGTAATGCTGATATCGTTAGCATTGCCTATTCCATTTGGAGAGACAAGGCTGTATGCACCACTTATCTGCTGATTGCTACCAATGCCATCAAAAATGACAAAATCAGTGGCATCAATATTTATACTGCCTGCATTGCCTCTACCATCGGTATCTGTAGCTAAACGAGCACCCTTTCCGACTGTAAGCGATCGCGTCTTGATATCAATGTTGCCCCCCTCACCTGATTCTGCTATTGCCACTTCGCTGTAAATCCCACCTGGAAATTTCTTTTGATTGACTCCTTCCAAGGAAATAGAATCAGTAGCTGTAATCCTAATATTGCCTGAATTTCCCTTTCCTAAGGTGCTAGCTGCTAAAAAAGACCCATCAGTAGTATTTAATGATCCAGTACTAATATTGATATCACCACCATTACCAATTGCCCCTAATTGCACAAGACTGTAAGCTCCTCCCTCAGTCAAAAAGGAGACATTATCTCGTGCTTTGATCGTGATATTACCGCCATTTCCAATTCCGAAAGTGTCAGTACTGATAATCGAACCGCTAGCAACCTGAAGCGCGCCTGTGCTAATGTCGATGTTACCAGCAGCACCTCGTATTCCTCCTCCTAGCTGGCTGAATATGAAACTTTGGTCAGATAAAGAGACGATATCACGAGCTTTTATGTCAATATTACCCGCATTTCCTTCTTTGCCATAGCTGTTGACAAGCAATTGAGCCTGATTGGCGAGTTGCAGTGAGCCGGTGGAAATGCTAATCGTACCACCATTGCCGATGCCTACGCCAAACCCCTGTAATCCCACGGTGCTTGTGGCACTCCCTTGATCAAACAGGACATCATTGGCTTCAATAATCACATTGCCCGCATTTCCTCGACCCAAGGTATTTGCTGTCAAAAAAGACCCATCGGTAACAGAAAGCGACCTAGCTTTAATTCGGAGGTCATTCCCATTACCAATCCCGTCTGCTTCTACAGTCGTAAAGGCTGCACCACCTCTATTAAAAGAGGCACTATCGCGGGCTTCTATATTTATTCTACCTGCATCTCCCTTGCCAAGAGTACTGGCAGTCAAAATAGAACCATCAGTTACTGAAAGAGAACCTGTGGTTATACTCGTCTCACCACCATTACCAATGCCTCCTTTTTCGACTTGGCTAAAGACAAAGGCTTGATCAGTAAACTCAGCAGTATCACGGACATCAATAATCACATTGCCAGAATTCCCTAGACCCAAAGTGCTAGCTCTTAATCGGGAGTCATTTGTAACTAATATAGACCCAGCCTGAATTTGTAAATTACCACCATTGCCCACACCTGTTGCTTCTAAAGTGGTGAAACCTAAACCTCCATTAATGAAACTAACTTGCCCTTGAGCATCAATCAGAAGATTCCCTGCATTCCCCTGACCAAAGGAGCTAGTTTCAATCTTCGCACCATTGCTGACTTTGAGCGACCCAGTTTTGATGATGATGTCGCTTCCCTGACCGAAAGCATTAGCTTGTATCGTATTGGAGACAAGACTTTGATCGTCAATTATCACCTCTGTTGCATTAATTTCTATATTTCCTGCCTTGCTTTGGGGTGAACCCAACCCTGGTGCTATGCCGGCTCGTATTTCTGTACCTGCTCCAGAAATATTCAAATTGCGAGCATTCAAGGCAATACTACCACCTCCGCCTGCAAGTACATTGATATTAGTTCGATTACTCAAAGATACGTCTTGTTTGGCTATTCCATTGGGAAAATTCAAACTCAGGTCACTGCCATTAACATTCAGTCCAACAGTACCATTATCTCCGACACTGCCCAACTCTACTCGACCGCCTGGAACCTGTAAAATACTATTATCTAAGCTCAAATTCCCGCCAACAAGACCTAAGGTTTTATTAGGTGCACCTTGTAATATAGATCCTTGCACTTGGATATTTGCCGGATTCTGTCCAAATTGCAAACCAATCGGAACGCTAATAGTCAGCAAAGGTGTTGATTTCGGCGCAGTAGCACTAAATGTAGTACTATCAGCAAAGTTGAGACTACTAGCTGTACTTGCTAAAAAAGAACCGCCAACATTCAAACTAGCATTTCGACCAAAGATAATACCATTGGGATTGAGCAAAAACAGGTTAGCAGTGCCATTAGCAGCAATTAACCCATCAATTCTCGAGATCTCGCCACCTGTTACTCGGCTAATAATGTTTTGAATGTTCAGTCCATTGTTAAATGAAGCCGTACCTCCAGTCGGTACAGAAAATTCTTGAAAACTGTGGAACAAATTACGTCCTGCTTGCGTTCCTCCAGTAATATTGAAAGTGCTGCCATTGATTGTGACGTTGGAATTATTGGGTAGAGTTCGATCTGGAGTGATTTGGGCTGTTGCATATTTGGCAGAGAAGACACAAGCGTAACTAAGAGCGATTGCCCAAGGGGCACTGGCGGAGCCAACTGCTAATAACTGACGCGAAATAACACCCATCCCTGACATTGCAGTCTTCCTCTGTTGAAATCGTCCAAACGCTTAATTACTTATGAGTAAACCATTATTCAAGTCTCAGTAGTGCAATAGCTTCGTAACACCTCTTTTTTCTTAACAAGACTTCAACTCTAAGACCACTGATAGTCTTTTTTCACACTTTCTAAGTCGCAGGTGTCAGCAACATCTTTGATCTGATACAGGTCGCGTAAGTAAGGTCCCAAGTTCTGATAGTCTTGGATTCTACGACGGTTGCACTTAAACTGCCCGTAGTAAGCGGTATCAAAGCGGAATAATGTTGTAAATAAACGGACATCTGCGGGTGTCACACTGTCTCCGCAAAGGTAGCGATTCGTGGCCAAAGCTGCGTCAATCTCACCCTGAGTGGCAAACAGTTCATCGCAGACTTGATTGTAAGCCTCTTGGGTCTGAGCAAAACCGCAACGATACACGCCGTTGTTGACGCTGTTGTAAATTTTTTCATTCCACCAGTCAATCTTCTCTTTGAGTTCCTCTGGATAGAGATTAAGTGTGGGATTTTTGGCGAACTCGTTAAATTCCCAGAGCATGACAATAATCCTTCTTTGTACTGGGACTCTTTGTCAAATTTCGATCTCCTGCTGGGGAAAAGGTAGATTCAGACTTTGATACAAAGCACGCGCTATCGCCTGTACCCACACTTGATAATTTGATTGAGTGAGCAACTCGGTTCGAGTCACAATACTTTGATTTTTCACTCTTATACCTGCCTCATTGTTATTGGCGATCGCTATTTATACTATTTCACTCCAAACTAAAGTTTGCACTGCTGATAATGTGCCGATATTAAAATATAGAAGGCAAGCTGTTCTCGCTTAAGTTACTTTCTGTCAATGGAGCGTTTAATATCATATAATCGAGCTTATGTCAATCAACAAGCTCAGAAAATAAAACGGTTACATAATAAACAGGAGTTGTATGTATGAAAGCCAAGCACGCGATCAATTTGCATAAAGCACTGACTTTTGGGGTGATTTTGGGACTGATGATTTTGTACCACAATTTCACCATTGGACCTTGGGTTTATTTGGCACTTCACGGTACTTATGGTTATTTGTGGTTGCTCAAAGACCGCTTTTATCCAGATAAGCAATGGGAGCAAGAAACTTCAATACCTCAAGCTGCTTTCATCTTTGGCTTAGTTTCCTTATATTGGATAGCTCCATTCATTCTGATTAGCAGTGGCAGTATACCACCACTCCCATTAGTAGCAATTGCGATATCCTTGAACATCTTAGGTGTATTCTTGCACTTTGTCAGTGATGCCCAAAAGTACTACACCCTCAAATATCATCAAGGACTGATTGCAGAAGGATTGTTTGAACGTTGTCGCAATACCAATTACTTGGGAGAGATTCTTATTTATACTTCTTTTGCCCTGCTAACTCAGCATTGGCTCCCATTTTTGATTCTTGGAGGTTTTATCAGCATGGTATTTATTCCGAACATGCTTAAAAAAGACAAGTCTCTGTCTCGCTATCCCGAATTTGCTGAATACAAGCGCCATTCGGGGCTTTTGTTTCCACTATTGTTCGTCCCAAAAACTACCAATACACAACAAACCACGGCATCTGTTTAAACGTAACCGTTCATAGGGGTAGAAGTGCAATGTCTACGACGGGCTACGCCTACTCCCTCACCCAATTACAGCAGTTATGATTCGTTCATCAGCTTTCGGATACCAGGTATGAATGCTGAGTCTGTGTCACGATTTGAATTTTCTATTGTTGCGTGCAGAAAGCCGCTCCATCAGCAGCTGCAATTTCCGCCGCTCGAGCCTCATCTTTAGTTGCTACTAAGTAGATATTATTCTGTTGACGCACGATTGACTGATTTTTCAGTTTACCAGTTTGAAACCGGAAGCCGTTACGGAAAGAAACATATCTAGCACCAGTGAAGGTTTGAGGTGAATTTGTAGACTGCGCCTGACGTAATTGAACAGTGTAGGTTTGATTTTTCTTTAGAGTAATGTTAAAAATGGTAGGACTGAAGCCTCGGCACTCAAACTTGGCAATGGTGTCGCTGCCAGATGTACGGCTATTTTCAGTTTGATGTTGGGCTAAAGCGATTGAAAGGTTAGACAAGCTTGCTGCCACACAAACTAATAAACAAGTAGTCGAGAGCAAGAATGATTTTTGCGTGAATTTTGTCATTTGTTTTACTCTTAAACAGTGAAAAGAGCGATAAAAATGCTGCTTCCACCAATGCTTGTAACGGTACAACGATTAAATACAATTGCATGTGTAGTCGTTTCGGAAACTATGACTTTTTTCAATACTGCTCGCAAATTTCTGTATCAGGGGCATGCAAAAGGAGGTTTCAATCATACGATATTGAGCGAAGCGAATCGTTGGGTTGGTGGGATAATTGCCCTTGGAGGTGACCGCGAAATTGACCATCTTGGCAGAGAAAAATAGTTTTAATACCTCGGTCGAATAACTCAGTGCTCGCCAATTCAACCACACCTTTTATGTGAGTGCGGGAAGCATGCGGATTGTATACACCTAGCCTTTTGGTGATTTTTTGAATTACCCTTACAAAAATCCGCAACAAGCTGAGCGCGATCGCAGCTAAGTCACACCGAATACAGAAAACCGATGACTTCTAGGATAAAGAATACCGAAAAATGGAGAACATCCTCTGACAGTAAACTGAAAGATTCTTTGGCTTCTTTGTTCAAATTCCAAACAGACTCAGAAATCTGGGTAAAGTTTATAATTCTATGAAATTAGAAGCTTATCTGTGTTTTGTGTGCTTAACTAAAGAGTGGTTAACTTCGCAAAGTCAACACTATCATTGGAGTAAACCTAATGACTGAATACCATGACTTCATGGCTGCCGCTTCTAAATTGATTGAAAAAGATCCTGATGCTAACTGGCTATATCGCTACATCATCGATGGATTCACCGACCACGGATTTAGCACTAAGATGTCTGAAACTTATGCTGCACTCATCATCGGGCAAGAGTTATTCAATCCCGGTATCAGCGATTTTAAAAATTATCTCAGTAGCGTCAGGGCAGAGTTCCCACAGCTAAGTTCTGAAGGTCACGACGCAATGCTAAAAGCGACTAGTAAATGTGTTCAAGACTACTATCACGGACAAGAAGAGGCAGAAGTACTGTAGTCAGCAGAAAGCCGATGTAACTCTTGTAAATAGTTCCTCTATTTCCACAAAGGATTCTGATTTTGAATGTAAAACTCGCTTCAGGAACAAAATGCTATACTTGGTAGTGTGTTAACTGGGTTTAACGCACTATCATATAATTACATATAAAAATCGTCTGTAATCTAATGCCTTTTTTGTCAAAGCTATTGCTGCTAAGCTAAGGAAAAAGGCAAAAACAATGTTAGAGAAAGTTTAGTAACAAACGCAGATGCGCTCGCTACACTGTTTTGTTTGTTCGCTTTTAACATCAGACGAGGTAAACAGGCAAGCGCGTAATTGGGAGTAGATAAGAGTTTTGGGCAGAGAAACTGCCGATTTTAGAAGCATGTACACATCTCACTTCGTCTTGCATTCGCCATCTTCTACAATCTCCTACAAAATTGGCTACAATTCAAGAAGCGCTATGATAGCTACGGGCATGATATCAATTCCTATCACCCTAGAACAACTTATTAAGGGTGTACAACAGTTGCAACCAGACGAGCGAGCATAAGTTGCCAAAACTTTAGTTGAAATGGATTTACGTACAGATTTGACGGCTTTAATTCAAGAACTTTATGCCCAAACCCTTATTGATGACATTACAGACGATGACGTCATGGCTGAAATTAAGGCTGTGCGCCAGCAATCTCACTAAGCATGACGTTTCTATCAAGTTCCAGCATTAAAAATCTGTTGAGCAGCTAAGGTAAGCTCTAAGTAAATAGTTGAGCTACTTCCGGCTTGGTAACTTTACCCATTGCGTTACGTGGTAACTGATCAAGTATGAGAATCTTAGTTGGGATCTTATACACGGCTAATATATCCTTGGCCCAACTTCTCAGTGCTGACAACGTCAAACTGACTCCTTCAATGAGTACCAATGCAGCACAAACACGTTGGCCCCACTCAGGATCTGCAACACCAACAACGGCACATTCCTGAATATCCACATGCGTAAGCAGCACGGACTCAATTTCTAAAGCTGATACCTTATAGCCACCAGTCTTGATAATGTCTACAGAGCTTCGACCGAGGATGCGGTAACTTCCCAATACTGCTCGGTTAAGGGGAAATAGGTGGTGAAATAAAGATTTTTTTGTTCTC
>JAQYWN010000259.1 GCA_029379265.1 Rhizonema sp. NSF051 | reverse complement strand
TTCAACGAATGTCAGAAGCCCACACTGTACTGCAAAGTCAGTGTGGGTAGTTCACTTACTTAGCCAACTTAATAGTCCAATACCTTGCGTTGCTTCTTGATTTATATAAGGCAGAAGCAGTGGCGGTAAAACGTAATTAAACAATGGAAAGGTACTAAATCAAGAATATTAAACTTTGGCACCGTGTCAGAGACGTGATCGTCCCTCGTCTTCCCAGTAATTCAACACCTTGCATTGTTTCTTGATTTATATAAGGCAGAGGCACTGGTGCTAAATCGTAATTAAATATTGGATGTATTGGTATCACTAGTTTTGGACGTTCTGGTAACTCAGCATAAGGCTCGCCAAAACAAAAACCCCGGTTAATGTACCGAGGTTTTGTTAATTCATATTTGTTTTTGAATCTAGATTACCCGCCAGTTTGCATCTATTTTCTTGAGAGCAGTTGCTATAACTTTCGCTGCTTTGCGTCGATTGTCGCCGTCAACATTTGCACCTGGCACTAGATGATATTGGTTCCACCTATCGCACTCATAAATCTTGACACCAAGTTTTTCTAAGTCATCTTGGAAATAGTTGATTGATTCGTCAGTAAACCAGGTTGGAATTGGCGTGGTGTTGTCGCGTGGAATCTGAATGATGTGATAGTCCCAATAGTTAATTCGGTAGTCTGCGTAGTCGATTGCGTTTAATACTAGTTTTTTGAGCATCGTGTTTTCTTCGTGGTTTGCTGCTTTATTGTAGCAAAAATATTTCAAATCGCAATACTCACTAACGATCGCCCCTTGTCTTCCCAATAATCCAACACCTTGCTTCTACTTTGTATTTATATAAGGCAGAGGTATTGGTAGGAAAGTGAGTTTAAATATTGGATTGACGCTACATCAATGTTTTGGACGCCGTGGTGACTCAGAATAGCGATCGTTCTAAGTATTAAGACTCAGCAAGTCGCCGATAAACCTCTGAGCGTTCTTGCTCAGATTTCAAAAAGGCTTGAAAGGCTTTGGAGTTTTGTCTTACTGATTCTTCGACAAGAAGTTCAGCCGATTTCCTTTCGATTTTTTGTTGTTGCACCAACGAAAGTTGCTTGATTTTTTGTCTTAAAGTTGTACCCATTTTTTGTCAGCCTTTTTCTTAAGTATCGCTCCTCGTTTTCCCAATAATCCAACACCTTGCTTCTACTTTGTATTTATATAAGGCAGAGGCATTGGTGGGAAAGTGAGTTTAAACATTGGATTGACGCTACATCAATGTTTTGGACGCCGTGAAGATAAAGAGCGATCGCTTCTGGGTATCACGATTCAGCAAGTCGCCGATAAACCTCTGAGCGTTCTTGCTCAGATTCCAAAAAGGCTTGGAAGGCTTTGGAGTTTTGAACATCAAATTTTTGTTGCAGATTCAGCCACATCTCTTGGCTAGTACCAAAAGCAATACTTAGTTGAAACGCAAGCTCTGGTGTAATATCGGTTTTCCCATAAACCAAGTCCGAGACTGTCTCGGAAGATAACTCAAGCATTTCAGCAAGAGCGTCATTGGAAACCCCCAAAGGTTCCAAATAATGATGCTTCAATATTTGACCAGGGTGAATCGGCTTTCGTGTTGCTGATGGTTGGTGCTGGTTATCCATTTTTGTGAGCTTTGAGTATTAGTACTTTGAATTTAACATCTTGCTTTGTTTTTGATTGATATAAGGCAGAAGCACTGGTGCTAAATTGTAATTAAACATTGGATTGACGCTACATCAATGTTTTGGACGCCGAGACGCCCAAGGTAAAATAGCGATCGCTCCTTGTCTTTCCAATAGTCCAACACCTTGCATCTACTTTGTATTTATATAAGGCAGAGCCATTCGCCAAAAATTGAGTTTTAATATTGGATGTGTTGCTGCAAGCTGTTTTGGAACTTAAAAGCAGATCCAACATCAGACATGACTGCAATCAAACAATGCAAAACCCTACTAGCATCCCAAAACTGAAACAGCACTTTCTTTAATGATCCAACACCAAGTATTCTTTTTATTTATATAAGGCAGAGGTACTGGTGGAAAATCGTAATCAAACAATGGAATGACCTAAAATCAAGGATATTGAAGCTTAGTGAAGCGATCGCTGCGATAAAACTACGAGGAGAAAATAATGCATGGCTACTGCTATTTGATTGGCGAACATTTGACGGGCAGGTACAAAATCGGCAAGGCAAAACACCCGATGCGCCGACTTCAGCAATTGCAAACCGGGAATCCTCGCCGATTGGGATTGGGCGTGATAATTAAGACTGATAACATGACTCAAACCGAGTCACAGCTACATTCTCAATATCAGCATCGACGTGTGGACGGGGAGTGGTTCGTGCTGACTGGTGATGATATTGCTGAATTGAAATCTTTCCCCGGTGCTTGGTAAAAAATATATTGCAATTTAAAATATATCTGCTACAATATTTTTGTAACCACGAAGAGGAAAGTACGATGATAAGAAAAGTAATATTAATGTCGTTGGTATTGGGGGCGATCGCGTCTCCAATTAATCCAGTGTTAGCCCGACCAAAAAAAATAGTAATTCAGCCGCCAGTTCCACCAGACAAAACTGCAAAGTGTCTGGGTTTTTGCCAGTCAGGTTGTCGTAGAAATTAGGAATAAAAATAGTGTTTTTGATTTACGCGATAGCACAGCTTAATTCAACAAATCGCAAGGTTCTATTTTTTCTTGATGGTGAAGATTTAATTCAAGATGTGTGGGTTGTCAATTCATCAGCCGCTACTGAGTATACGACTAAGGCAAGCGCTGAAATTGCTTTAGCTAAAATAAAATATCAATTTCCAAATTTGCATGTTGGCATTTTGTAAAAATATCTTAACTTAATACCGTCTTTGCCCTAGTTAATAGTAACTAGGGCTTTTTAGTGCTTTCTCTTAACACTAACTACATCACACAGCATCAAAAAATGTGTGAAATTTTGTATCTAAGTATTGGGGTAGACGAAAATCGCTGAAGTTCCTCGAAATAGGTTGTTTTATTTTAAAATCTGCCTTAGTTGGACATGTATTAAGCCTTAGTTAGACATCTACGTATTTCAAATCAACGAAAGAATAGGAGTTACAGCGATCGCCCACCAAGAAAAAATAGTGCCATTTCGACCTTAATTAAGTCAAAAACACTAGTTTGTCTACTTAGACACAATTTTGATTACTCGTTATTAAAGCGCCAGAACGCTTGCGGCGTAGACAAAGCAATAAAGCCAAACTAATAGTTTAGAAATTACATTTAGTTTCTATTAATTAGTCCACAATTTTGAAACAACAATTCCACAGCAAATTTCTAGATATGCGATCGCTGCATCGTCGATGCAGCAAGACATTGCACAATCTACATGTGTACATGTTGTCAAGGGGTACAGAAGGTATAAAAACGTAAATTTGTTGCTGTGCATAGGTTGTAGGCAGATAAAATAGAAAAATTACACAATTCGCTGTGGAAGCGATCGCGCTTCATCTTTTTTGACAAAAATATTTTAGATGTGTGTTGCAAATTAAAGTATATCTGCTACTATATTTGTATACCACGAAGAGACAACGTTCGATATGCAAGCTAGAAGTGTTAAAACTAACCCACTAACTGACGCAGATAAAACATTAATTGCTGAAATCGTTCGCCGTTCTGATTACACAAAACCTGTTGCTGAAGATGATGTCATTACAATATTTTTAGTTGAAGAAGTAAACATGGTGGTAGTTCGCCTTACGACAGGCTGGGCGCGGTTCCATCGAGACAAATTTAAACGTGTGCTTGAGGAAGTTAAAGCAGAAACCCAACCAACTCCTCCGACACCACGCGAGCGCAACGAAAAACTAAATAAAGAATTGGTTGCTGTTGCTAGTTCGGCTAATGTTGCTGTGACAGTATCTGACTGGGTATCATTTTCGGCAATTATATTTGGACGAGGACTAAAACTTGGGACAATAGGTTGCAATGTCATGGGGCGGTATTGGGTGTCTATCAATGGAAGAAAGCAATCGCAAACTGTTGAAAATTTTGCTGATGCGATCGCTGTTTTGACTCAGAGTGCAATGGTGTTTGCTGCTTAATAGTTTTGTTACAAAATAGAGAAAAAAAGATGATTACCACGTGTATTATTGGAACAAAAATTCGAGTTGATATTTTGAATATTGAGACAAGGTTTTACTTTCGCATGAAGAATTGGAGATGGATTAAGGACTCAAGAGGCGCTCATGAGTTCACCAAT
The DNA here is from genome assembly GCA_029379265.1 of Rhizonema sp. NSF051. Lineage (GTDB taxonomy): Bacteria > Cyanobacteriota > Cyanobacteriia > Cyanobacteriales > Nostocaceae > Rhizonema. The sequence continues at coordinate 5,315 of JAQYWN010000259.1, read as the reverse complement.
GAACAAGAGGCGCAACATTTCATTGACAAATGTTTGAGTGCTCAATTTTCCAATATTCAATTTGAAATAATTAGCGATCGTTGTTTTTTAGATTCTGATGAAATAGATTAAGTTAAAATATTCTCTAACCATCATTTTACTTTTCCTGCCTAGCGCCCTGCACGCTGGGCAGTTTTGTTGCAATTAAAGATACAATTGCAACAAAACCCCAATGACAATTATTACCGGAAACTTAAACGACGCAGGCAACAATCCAATAACTGGAATACTACAAATAAATCTGCCACAACCTTTGATAGTTTCGCCACCTTTCGGTGTGGGAACAACAAAAACTACCTTGCTTCCTATCGTTGCTTCAGTGCCAATTACTAATGGCAAATTCTCGGCAAGTCTTCCTGCATCAGACGCGGCTGAACAGTCGTATATCTTTTTAGTCTTCACCACCGCATCTCAAGATGCTTACTATGAAGACGATGGCACATTCTACTGTTATAATACTGATTTGCCGTGGCATATCTATACTGACACTCTTACTTACACTGGGATCGTCCACACTGCCACATCGCTGCACCTCAGTAAGATAACTGCCAAAACTCAGACGCAGGTGGGCGATGCTATTTATGCTATAGTTCCATCAGCGATCGCTTCAGTGGATTTTGCCGACTTAGAGCGCACTGGGTTTTTTAATGATCGCACACCACAAACTGCTCAGCAAGTCGCCAATATTTTAAAGCGGGATTCCGCGTTTCTCCAAACAATTATTGATGTTTCAATTCCAAGGGGACAATATGATCCAACCACAACTTACCAAAAAGGAAATGTGGTTTCGTCTGGTGGTCAATATTTTGTACTCAAAGCAAACTCCTCAATAAATGTCGCACCAACTGCGTCTGCCTCTACACCAACTTGGGGATATGTGGTAAGTGCGCTTGATTTAACTTCAGCGAGTATTGCTGGTGTCGCAGCTGGTGGAGATTTAGCAGGAAATTATCCAGCACCAGTTCTTGCTCCGATCGCCAGTCTTACTGCTGGTACTTATTCTAGTCTTACTTCGCTGACCGTAAATCAAAAAGGTCAAGTTATATCAGTTATTTCAGCGCCTCAGGCTTCAGATAATTCTGTGCTGCCTTGGGTAGATTTGAATTTATCATCTGGTTGGGCGAACGTCGGAGGTGGTAATGCCACTGCTCAATATCGCAAACACAAAAGCGGGTTGGTGGAAGTAAAAGGTACAGTTTACAAGACTTCTGCTGTAACTAGTGGTGAAGCGATCTCCATTTTGCCCCCCAGCTGCTCACCTCTACAAATTCGCTCAATTCCCGGCGTTGGTTCAAGCAATACTTTTGCAAATTTCGCTATTCAACCTAGTGGGGCGATCGCTTATATCGGGGGCAATCCAGCAGCATCATTCAGCATTGAAACTCGACATGTTGGCGAAGTAAAAACTTCATTGAGTTTTGGTGATTCAATTACTGTTGGCTACGGCGTTGACCCATCGCTTCGCTGGAGCAAACTAGTGGCGAACGCTTTGGGTGCTGTTGAAGATGACCAAGGAATTTCAGGAACTTTGTTGCAGGATGCGGCGAACACTCCTTACGGAAACTCCGGGTATTTGCGATATCAGTCCGCAATTCTTAATCACTATCCCGACTATTTGTTTATCTTGTATGGAATCAACGATCTACGGTTTAATGATGCTAGTGCTTCAGTGACTGTATTTCAAAGTGAACTCAGTACGATTGTCTCGGCGGCGATCACGTCAGGTGTCAAGCCTGGTAATATCACTATTGGAAACCCACCTTATGTGAACAGTGCTGCTTATAGCGCTGGTTCACCCTTCAATGCAGGCAGTCTGGCAAAGCAACAGCAATACAGTGCTGCGACTAGCTCGGTAGCGCATTCATTGGGGACAAAGTGGGCGGATGTTTATACTGCTATGCAATTAGGTGGTGGTGATTCACTGGTGTTCGATACGCTGCACCCAAATGCTGCGGGACATCAAATTATTGCAAACGCGCTTTTGGCTGCGACTTTTGTGTAACTTGGCACATGTAAGAATCCCGCTTACTTGCAACAAAAAAAGTGTTAATTTACAAAAAAAAGATTAAATGCTTTATCAAATCACCGTAGTTTTTGAACATATTCCAAATAAAGTGTACACTTTTGCGGTAGTCCCAAATATTGGAGATGAAATATCTTTTCAGCATACTGGACTGAAAGGTGATTGGAAAGTTTTCAAAGTAAAACATAATGCTTTCTCTCAAGGAGCAACAGGTATCGGATATCCACATACTGTTGCTACGGTTTGGATAACTGCATGTAATTAAAAATATGAGAAATAGCGATCGCCTCTCGTAATCCCCCCAAAGTCTCTTCCCCATAATCCCCAACAAAAAGCGCTGAACTTCTGGATAGTCAGCGCTTTTTGTTGCAATCAAGCAAAATACGTACAAGTTGCTTCTACAAAGTCGTAGTCCATATATCGAAGAAAACAGCGCTGGTTCCAAATAATTGCCGTTGGCTCTTCGCTGCTTTTAACTTCGATCTGGTCAACGTATTTCTTGTCCCGATCTAATAATCTGGCGTTAATCATCCAAGTACCTCCGGTAAAACTCCACCAATTCCCCACTGAGGCTTTAGCAATTCATTATATGTGGCTTCTTGCACCACCATTTGTTGATGAGTCATCTTCAAGAAGACCTTAGCTTGAGCCTCAGACATCGAGTCAACTTGCTCATTGAAGCTCCTAATCTTGAATTGTTTTTCTACTGATAGTTCCATAAAGCACCATCTAAACTTGTTGCAATTTTAACGTAAATTGCAATATTGCGTTGATTGTTTAAATTTGCTACAATTACTTTAACTTTTAAGGCAAAATATTATGGAAATGCTACTAGAAGAGCAAAAAGTAAAACACCCCGACTTACCCATCTCCAAAACCAATGAACTTTGGGCGCAATATTTTGATATTTCACTTGAAGAATGGTATCAAAGATGGGAAGATTACCGTACAGGAAAAGTAAAACTACACCAGGTTTTCGTACAAAGACCTGAAGTATTTCTACCAAAAGTTGACTACAACACATTGGTAGAAAATCCTATAACTGGCGAGAAAAAATCTTACTACCACTGGAGTACTATTTTAAAAATCAAAGTGAATGTGGTAGCAAAGCGAATTGCGAGAATGAATCGCGGCGAGTTGTCGCCTGAACTATGTTTCACTCCATATCGATGCCGTATTTCGGCTAAAACACTGGCAAAGTACAAGAATCCTCAACCTGTGTCGGGGTTGCCTGCCAAGTATGTTCAAGGAAAAGGAAAAAGTCAAGTTCTGCAAAATCCTTACACTAAAGAATGGAACACTAAAGAAGCGTGGGCAGCTAAAATTGGTTTACCTATTGGGGCATTCTTAAATCGTATATTTCTTTGCAAAAAAGGCTGTGTTCCATATACAGATGTTTTTAAAGAACGCCGCGCCGGATGCCGAGATAAGTTTTATCCTGACTTTGTGTCTTCAGCGCAAATCTCAGATGTATTAAAGAAAAAAGTCAAAGACAAAATTGCTGAGATGAATGAGGGGAAAGCTAGGATTGATCACTGGACGATTTCTTCGTTTATGCGAGAAGCGATCTCTGCTATTCCCTCAGACTTTGTTATTGAACTTCCGCCCTTCGAGGGCACAAAGAATGAGATTGTCTCAGTTCAGCTTAAGCAGGAGTTTGCTCAGAAGATGAAGCGAATTGCTAGTGAAAATGACAGTAGCATGTCGGCGGTAGTCAATGCCGCGTTGAGGTGGGGAATTCAAAACTTTTGACTTAAGGTTGCAACAAAAAAGCCTCGTTGATATCCGGATATCAACGAGGCTTTTTTGTTGTTGAATTAAGATTAAACTGCAACTTCTAATGCTGGGGCAAACTTCAGTTCAGATACATCACAACTCCAAAGTTTACGTCCACCAACATGTGAAACTTTGATGCGTCGTCCATCAATTTCTCTGACTATTTGAACACCTTCTCCCAAGTCTTTCCTGTAGGTTGAACCAGTGTATAGTACGCGGTTGCCCAACGCAACCGCTTCGTCAAAAGGGAGCAAAATTTCTTCCACCTCCTCTGCGGCTGGAGTAACTTCTACTGTTTGTCGTTCGACTTTTTGTAAATTTCTTGCGTGGAAGATAAAGACACCTCGCTGTAATTTGACTTGAGCCATTCCACCGTGTCTCATTGAAAGAACTTCACCTCTCTCATTTGTTGGGGTTTCGATATAATCACCTACAAGAATTTCATCAGAATTCTGAGGAGCGATCGCTTCTTGTGTTTCTTCAACTACTTCAGGTATGATTGCTTTCACCGATGGCTTAATTACTTTGCTGACAATATACAATTCGTTGCATGAGTAAGGGATATTTCCGTGAAAAAGTTTAACCAATGCTTTGTCATTATCTATCGAGAGAACAGTGCCGACTTTTTCTTCCAGTGTCTTTACGAAATCTCCAACTTCAATAATTCTTCCATCAGTTGATGCTGTCGGTTCTTTGGGAATCTCGTCCTCTTCATCATCGTCATCTGTCTCTTCAAAATCATCGTAGTCATTCAAAAAGCTGTCGTCTTCATTAAGAATCTCATTGATGAATGCTGTGGTGTTAGACGGTTCAATAACAGTGATCGCTTCTGTTATTTCCTGCTGTTTAGTTACTGGATTTACTTCGGCGACTTCTTTGGGTTGAACTTCGGCGATTATTTCAGTTATCGCTTCTGATACCTTTGGTTGTCCAGTTACAAAATTAATAAAATCAATTGATCGAGGCATTTTTTGCTGTTCAATTACTGATCCAACTTCAACAATCTTTTGTGCCTCTAATGTCGAAATATCTGGCACCAGACTTAATTGTGGTGCAGCAAATTCAGTTTGTTGAATTCCGATTGCCTCAATAACTTGTTCTTGCCATTCACTGAGAGATTGCGGTGAAATACCCAAGTCTTTCATTAATTGCAGTGTAGACTTTAAAGAAGCGATCGCCGCGTCGGCTTGTGATTCAACTTCTTTAAACTTTTCGGCTTTCGTTTGTAATTCTGCTATTTGTCTTTGAAGTTTTAAAACTTCGTCGTCAATCATTAGTTTTTCCGAGAAAGTGAACATTTGTATTTCCTCTGTATATTTGTTACAAGTTATTATTTAGAAGCTATAGAAAGCTTGTGTAGTCCAAAGAACCCAATCCAAAAATATACGAAACAAAGCAGTACAGTCTTAGCTGAAGAAAATAGTGAACTACCCACACTGACTTTGCAGTACAGTGTGGGCTTCTGACATTCGTTGAA
>JAQYWN010000258.1 GCA_029379265.1 Rhizonema sp. NSF051 | reverse complement strand
ATATATTTCTAATTATTCCCCTGACTGCTCTCTGGTTCCTCATCTGTATCAATTTTAGGGTGAAATGGTATAACCCCACAGGTTTTACACCGGGAGCCGTGATTAAGCGTCCCCCATCTCTATACTTTCTTATCCATCGAGTAATGGTTGCTTCATCACGTCCAAGACGCTCTGCAAGCGATCGCGAGCCTAGTTACTTGACCACTTTGAGCGCCAGTACAGCATTTGTAATCTTTCTTTACTACTTGCGCTCAAACATACTTTGAGCGCTTTCTCTAACTCTTCAAGGCTTTCTGAAATATCGATTTGAAACGGACGACTCGTATAGTTTCCATCAAATATACCCACATATGCTTAGCTTGCTATAGTTTGGAGCATCTTCATACAGAACTGGTATTAGCCAAAACTCCAGAGGAAGGATACCAAAGTGCTTTGGGACTAAAAGCGGATTGGGAAACTTGTCTTTATCAGTCACAGAATCAAAACCAAATTTTCCCTTTTCATCTAGGGCGTCAGGATATTTCAGATAAGTTTCGCATCTCTCAAAAACTCTATGGTCGAGAAAACGAATCAGTCAAGGTACCACTGAGATGATGTTGATTTGCGGTTATTCAGGAATTGGCAAGTCTGTTTTAGTCAATGAACTTCACAAATCCATAGTACACCAGCGAGGATACTTTATTGAGGGCAAATTTGACCAGTTGAAGCGGGATATTCCTGAACATTTACACTTTAGCTAGGGATTTAAACCCTCGTAGTTGACAGAGTTAGTGCAAAATTTAAGGAAACCTACTTTGCGATCGCTTCTTTCTGGAAAAACCAATTATGAACGATAGTACTGACTATCAGATTATCACCAAAATCTACGAGAGTGCTAATTCATTAGTCTACCGAGCTTGCCGCAATCAGGATAATCAACCCATTATCCTCAAGATTTTGAAAGAAGACTATCCCACTCCGTCAGAACTCACTAGATATAAGCAGGAATATGAAATCACCCGTTCACTAAATCTGCATAGTGTTGTCAAAGCTTATGACTTGCAGAAATACCAGAATACTCTTGTGATGCTCTTAGAAGATTTTGGTGGTGAATCCTTAGAAATATTAAGCAAGTGGAGGAAATTTACCTTCGCAGAATTTCTTTCCCTTGCCATTAAGGTTGCTGAAACTTTGGGTGAAATTCATGCTGCTAACATCATTCACAAAGATATTAATCCATCTAATATTGTTTTCAACCGAGAAACTGGACAGATCAAAATCATTGACTTTGGTCTGTCTACAGTATTTACTCGCGAAAATCCCATAATTAAAAATCCCAATGTCTTAGAAGGCACTTTAGCCTATATGTCGCCAGAGCAAACTGGCAGGATGAATCGCTTGTTGGACTACAGCACTGACTTTTACTCTCTTGGTGCTACCTTTTATAAGCTACTCACTGATCGACTACCCTTTGAAACCACTGATGCGTTGGAGTTAGTGCATTGTCATCTGGCAAAACAGCCAACGCCTCCCCATCTTCTCAATCCAGCGATTCCCAAAACTATTTCAAATATTCTCATGAAGTTGTTAGCAAAAACAACTGAAGAACGGTATCAAGCTGCTTGGGGATTAAAAACAGATTTAGAAGAATGCCTGACACAGTTACAAACTACCGGACAAATTTCCGACTTTCCCCTAGGGCGTCAAGATATTTCTGACAAGTTCCAAATTCCTCAAAAACTTTATGGTAGGGAACGAGAAATTGAAACCTTACTAGCGGCTTTTGAGCGAGTAGCATCTGAGAAAACAGATGACAAGGAACGAAAGACAAAGGACAACAGACAAATTGAAATGGTGTTGGTTACAGGGTATTCTGGCATCGGGAAATCTGTGCTAGTACAGGAGATCTATAAACCAATTACACAGCAGAGGGGCTATTTCATCTCTGGGAAATTTGACCAATTGCAGCGTAATATACCTTATTCTGCTGTCGTTTATGCGTTCCAGTCCTTGGTGCAGCAACTGCTAACGGAAAGCGAAGCTCAACTCATCCAATGGCGCGAAAAACTTTTAGCGGCTTTTGGTCCTAACGGTCAAGTTATTATAGATGTCATTCCTGAGGTAGAACAGATTGTTGGCTCTCAGCCTCCTGTTCAACATCTAGAACCAACAGAGTCTCAAAACCGTTTTAATTTGGTATTTCAAAATTTCATCCGGGTTTTTTGTCAGCGATCGCATCCATTAGTTATCTTTTTAGACGATTTGCAATGGGCTGACTCTGCGAGCCTGAAGTTGATAGAGTTGATGATGACGGACGATCAAACGCAATATCTGCTTCTGATTGGAGCCTATCGAGATAATGAAGTCAACCCCAAGCATCCTTTGATGCTTACCCTAGACAGACTAGCAGATGAGGGAGCAATTGTTAATAAAATCACCTTAGGCACCTTAAACCTTAGTCAAATTTCTCAATTAATTGCAGACGCGCTCCATAATGATAGAGAATCAATCAAACCTTTAGCAGAACTGGTTTTCCATAAAACCTCTGGCAATCCCTTCTTCGTCAGTGAATTCCTCAAAGTAGTGTACCAGGAAAATCTGCTCACCTTTGATCGACAACAGAATTGTTGGCAATGGGATATTACTCAAATTGAAGCGCTGAGGATTACAGACAATGTGGTGGATTTGATGATAGGTAAACTGAAGAAACTGCCAGAGTCTACGCAACAAGCTTTACGCTTAGCAGCTTGTGTAGGTAGTAGTTTTGATTTAAATACCCTTTCTGTTATCCATGAAAAATATACTACAGAAACGTTTGCAGATTTGTTGCCTGCCATCCAGGTGGGACTTATTCAACCCACCTCAGAGCTAGAAACGACTTCAGGGGAAGTCATCAGTTCCTCCTTAGTCATTCTAAATTATAAATTTTTGCATGATCGAGTGCAACAAGCTGCCTACGCTCTGATTGATAGTAATCAGAAAAAAGCTGTTCATCTCAGGATTGGCAGACTGTTACTAGCAAATTTTAACGCAGAAGAACGGGAAGAAAAAATATTTACTCTAGTTGAACATCTCAACAAAGGTCAAGAGTTACTCTCAACTATCTTAGAAAAAGTTGACTTAGCAATATTGAATTTAAGAGCAGGCAAAAAAGCTAAAGAAGCAATAGCTTACACTGCTGCAAGGCAATATTTGATGGCATCTCTGGATAATCTACCTGAAAATATGTGGTCAAACTACTATGACATAGCTTTAGAATTGCATAAAGAATTATCAGAAATTGAGTATTTAAACGGCAACTTTGAAAAATGTAAATCATTAATTAAAATTTCGTTGATGCAAGCAAAATCATTCATTGATAAAGCAGAATTTTTTTCTTGTTAATTGTGCAATATACACTATCAGGAAAATATTTAGAAGCCATTCAATCAGGGAGAGAAGCTCTTAAGCTATTAGGTATTGACTTACAAGAACAAAACTTAAAAACTGCATTTGAATATGAAATCACCGAATTTAGAAAAAACTTGGAAGGACGAAGCATCAGTTCATTACTCAATAACTTTGAAATGAAAATACCTGAAAAAAAGGCTGCATTGAAATTACTGACTAGGTTGGTAGCACCTGCTTGGGCTTCAAATCCACAACTTATGTATGTAATCGTAGTTAAATCGGTTAACCTTAGTGTCAAATATGGTCATACTACAAAATCTCCGATGAGCTACAGTTTTTTTGAAACTATACATAGTCATGTTTTGCATGATTATAGAACGGGCTATGAACTTGGGACACTAGGGTTAAAGCTAAGTGATAAGTTTAATGACTTGTCTTCTAAAATTTTAGCTACTCAAATGCATGCTAATATGGGGATGCCATGGTTGATGCATATCAAATATTCTGAAACTATCAATAACGAGGGGTATGATGCAGGTTTGCAATCTGGAGACCTTCAATATATGGGATATAGCCTTACTTACAATTTATTTAATCTAATCTATCAAGGCAAGAATTTAGACTACCTTCTGAAGGAGACATCTAAGTTTTTGTTGTTTAGCCAAGAAAGCAAGAATCAATGGGCTATTGATTGTATATTAGGATGCGAAATCTTGCTATCGAACCTGCTTGGACTGACAAAAGAAAAATTATGTTTTGATAACGCTGAAATCAGCGAACCACTGTATTTAGCTCAGAACGAGGAAAAAAAAACTCCCGCAGCAACTTGCTTCTATTATATTTTAAAATCCAAAATTATCTATTTGTATAACAAGTTTGCTGAAGCGCTTACGTGTGTTAAGCAAGCAGAAAAGCTAGTTAATTTTATTCCAGGAACTATCTCAATAGCCCAGCTTAATTTTTACCATTCACTCACCCTGTCTGCTCTCTATCCAAAAGCTTCAATACAAGAGCAAGAGGAATACGATAAAAAACTGAAAGCTAATCAAAAGCAGATGAAAGTATGGGCGGATAACTGCCCAGAAAATTTTCTTCACAAATACCTTTTGGTTGCAGCAGAAATAGCTCGGATATCAGGTAGATGGCAAGAGGCGATAGACTTGTATGACCAAGCTATTGAATCAGCTAGAGAACATGAATTCATCCAAGATGAAGCCTTAGCTAATGAACTCGCAGCTAAATTCTGGTTAGCGAAAGGGAAAGAAGAATTTGCCCAAGTTTATCTGAAAAAAGCACATCAAGGCTATCAAATTTGGGGTGCAAAACGCAAAGTAGAGGATTTAGATGAGCAATACCCCCAGTTGCTTGCCTCAACATCCTCTGGAATTAAAAACACTTCTATCAATTCTGTCACAATATCTTCTAGAAGCGCAGTTGAATCGCTGGATTTAGCCACAGTACTGAAAGCCTCGCAAACTATATCCGGCGAAATCATCTTAGACAAACTGCTAAAAAATTTGATGAAAATCGTAATTGAGAATGCAGGTGCACAAAAGGGCTTTCTGATTCTCGATAAGGAAGGTAGCTGGGTTATTGAAGGTGAAGGGACTATCGATTCTGATGAGGTTACTCTACTGCAATCGATTCCAGTAGACTCTGTAGATCCTGACAGCCAGATTCCCTTCTTGTCAGCCGCCATCATCAACTATGTGACTCGCACTCAAGAAAATGTGGTGTTAAATGATGCAGTCCATGAAGGACAATTTACCCGCGATGCCTACATCGTCGCCACTCAACCAAAATCGATTCTCTGCACCCCCCTGCTTAATCAAGGTAAACTGAGCGGCATCTTATATCTTGAAAATAATTTAACAACGAGCGCTTTTACGAGCGATCGCGTCGAAATCTTAAAAATCCTTTCTGCTCAAGCCGCCATCTCCATTGAAAATTCCCGTCTTTACGAACAGTTAGAGGATTCCAACCGGACTTTAGAACACAAAGTTGAAGCAAGAACCGAGGAATTACAACAAAAAAATCAGGATTTGGCAACTCTCCTACAAAAGTTAAAAGCCACGCAAGCTCAAATTATTGCTCAAGAAAAACTTGCTTCTTTAGGAGCTTTAACAGCAGGCATTGCCCATGAAATCAAAAATCCTCTAAACTTCGTCAACAACTTTGCGGAAGTTTCTGTGGAGTTAACCCAAGAACTACTTGAAGAGATTGAAAGTCAAAAAGACCGATTCGACTCACAAACTAGAGAAAATATTGCTGAGATTCTCGATACTCTCTCACAAAATTGTCAAAAAATCAATGAACATGGTAAAAGAGCTGATAATATTGTCCGTGGAATGCTGATGCACTCACGCGGTAAAACTGGTGAACGACAACTGACAAACATCAACACTTTATTAACCGAAGCCGTTAATCTGGCTTGCAACGCAATGCGTGCGAAGGCTCCTTCATTCAACATTACCATCAAACCGGAATATGAGCGCGACCTTCGTCAAATAAATGTGATTCCTCAAAATTTGAGTCGCGTTTTTATCAATATCATTAACAACGCTTGCTATGCGGCTCATCAAAAGAAACTGCATCTCCTGAAATCAGAGAATGAGGATGTTCCCTTGGAGCCGACACTTTCAGTCAGTACCAAAGATTTGGGTTCACAGCTAGAAATCCGCATTCGCGATAATGGTGAAGGCATGACTCAGGAAGTAGTGGATAAGATTTTTGAACCCTTTTTCACCACTAAGCCTCCCGGTGAAGGAACCGGATTGGGTTTATCTATCTGTCACGATATTATTGTCCAACAGCATCAGGGCGCAATCTCCGTTGAAACTGAGAACGGAAGTTTTGCAGAGTTTATCATTACTTTACCTGAAATTTAGCGGTTAGCTATGAATACAATTTCATAAATTTTTAACAGATCGTCATTCTAATCTAGATAAATCACATATAATTTTCGGCAAATCAACAGCAGAGAGTACAAAATTTTGGAGACGTCTTAAAAAACAGCAATAAAAAGATTAGGACTTACGCATTGACAAGAAATTGTCCTGCTACAAAAAATCCAAACTAGCGATCGCCCTCAAAACTGAATCGCACAAACAGCTTTCTTCCTTTACTCTGGTGTCACTTCCGATCTCCCGGTGCAACGGCCTCAGATCATTGTGTTCAGAAATTTCCTAAATGTGCCGCAAAGATAGACCAACACTAGATATTATTGTTAATGCTGTTCTCCTGAACGAGTGAGTACTAATACTTACAAACCCAACACGCTTGCAGGCATCCTATAGAAGAATTTAGTCTAAACTCCAGAATTTATAAACTAAGTTGTAAGTGGATGCATTCAGGCGATACGGCCAGAGAACTTGTACTCAAGAGAACCTATTCATGAACACTATGACAGACTATCAGATTATTCAACAAATTTATGAAAGTCATAATTCGTTAGTCTATCGAGCCATACTTCAGCCTGATAATCAACCCATTATTCTGAAAATTCTTAAACAAACCTATCCTATTCCCTCAGAACTCACCCGATACAAACAGGAATATGAAATCACTCGCTCTCTAAATGCTAATGGAATTATTAAAGCTTATGACTTAAAGCGATATGAGAATAGTTTAGTGATGTTCTTGGAGGACTTTGGTGCAACATCCTTAAAACTGTTAATGTCTGAACACCAGTTTACCCTAGAAGAATTTCTCACCATTGCCATCAAGATGACTGAGAGTTTAGGGGCTATTCACAGCGCCAATATTATCCACAAAGATATTAACCCTTCTAACATCGTCTATAACCCAGAAACTGGACAACTCAAAATCATCGACTTTGGCATTTCCACCCGCTTATCCTGGGAAAATCAGACAGTTCATAACCTCAATCAATTAGAAGGAACTATAGCCTATATTTCCCCAGAACAAACTGCAAGAATGAACCGAGCAATAGATTACCGGACAGATTTTTATTCCTTGGGTGTGACTTTTTACGAACTGCTGCTCCATCAACTTCCTTTTGAAACTACTGATGTTATGGAGTTGGTGCATTGTCATATTGCTCAACAACCTGTGTCACCTCATGAGCGAATGGGTGAAATTCCTTTAACCGTTTCTAACATAGTGATGAAATTGTTAGCCAAAACTCCAGAGGAACGATACCAAAGTGCCAGGGGACTAAAAGCGGATTGGGAAACTTGTCTTTATCAGTTACAGAATCAAAACCAAATTTTCCATTTTCATCTAGGGCATCAGGATATTTCTGATAAGTTTCGCATTTCTCAGAAACTCTATGGTCGAGAACCAGAAGTTACTCAACTACTTACCACCTTTGAACGAATCAGTCAAGGCACCACTGAGATGATGTTGATTTGTGGTTATTCAGGAATTGGCAAGTCTGTTTTAGTCAATGAACTTCACAAACCAATAGTACACCAGCGAGGATACTTTATTGAGGGCAAATTTGACCAGTTGAAGCGGGATATCCCTTATGCTGCCCTTAGTCAAGCTTTCCAAGACCTAATACGGCAGATTCTCACAGAACCTGAAGCAACACTACAAACCTGGAAACAGCAGATTTTAGAAGCTTTGAAACCTAATGCTCAGGTTGTCATTGATGTAATTCCGGAAGTAGAAAAGATTATCGGTAAACAGCCACCACTTGAGCAACTAGGAGCCACTGAATCTCAAAATCGATTTAACTTACTGTTTCAAAAATTTATTAGCATTTTCACCAAAAAAGAACACCCCTTAGTTATCTTTCTAGATGATTTACAGTGGGCAGATTTACCGTCTCTAAAGTTAATTGAGCTATTAATGAAGGATACTGACAGACAATATCTATTGATGATAGGAGCTTACCGAGATAATGAGATTAGTCATACACATCCTTTAATGCAAATTTTAGAGCAAATTAAAAAGACCGATGCTATAGTCAATCAGATTGCGCTTCAACCCTTAGGAATTGACCACATAAACCAGTTAGTTGCCGATAGCCTAAACTGCTCAGTAGAAGAGTCAATATCTCTAGCAAAGTTAGTAAAAGGTAAAACTCAGGGTAATCCCTTTTTCTTAACTCAATTTATCCAATTTCTGTATCAGAAAAAGTTGTTGTTATTTGACGATAATATAAATCGTTGGCAGTGGGACATTGAGCAAATTAAAGAGATTGTAATAACTGATAATGTGGTTGACTTAATGGTCAGTAAGATTGAGAAACTACATGATAACACCCAAAACGTTCTCAGATTAGCCGCTTGTATTGGAAATCAATTCAATTTAGAACTTCTCTCCATCATCAATAGCACATCTCAAACTAATACTGCTCAAGAACTTCAACCAGCGCTACAAGAAGGTTTGATTGTGCCATTGAGTAATGACTACAAAATTCCCCTGCTTTGGAGTCAGGAGGAAATATCAAGTGATACTTCAGAAATACCTCTCGCTTTCATACCCAAGTATCCAGAATCAATACCTTACAAATTTTTGCATGATCGAGTTCAGCAAGCTGCCTATACTTTAATTCCTGAAGCTGATAAAAAAGCCTTTCATCTGCAAGTAGGGCGCTTCCAGTTGAAAAACACTAAACAAGATGAGTTAGAGGAAAATCTTTTCGATATCGTCAATCAACTCAACGAAGGATATGAATTAATTTTTGAGCAATCGGAAAGACTGGAGTTAGCTAAATTAAACCTTCAAGCAGGTAAAAAAGCAAAAGCATCGACAGCTTATGAACCATATCTGCGGTATTTAAAGACTGGATTGGAACTATTAGGACAGAATAGCTGGGTGCAGCAGTATAAATTGACTTTAGAACTTCATGTCGAAACTTTAGAAGCTCTCTACTTAAACACAAAATTTGGGCAAGTTGAAGATTTGTCTGTAACTATTCTACAACAAGCTGTAGGAAGTCTTGATAAAGTCAAGGTATATCAAGTAAAAATCTGGTCTTATACTGCTCAACTTCAGCAACATAAGGCTATAGACAGTGCTTTAGAAATTTTAGCAGAATTAGGAATCGACATACCTCAAGAAACAAGCGAAATAGAAAAGAAGATTAACGAAGAACAAGAATCTCTAAAATTACTCTTAGAAGAAAAAACGATTGATGATTTAGCTAATCTTCACTCCATGACAGATCCATATAAGATTGCAAGTATATCACTATTACAGCAGATAGTGTCTACTAC
>JAQYWN010000257.1 GCA_029379265.1 Rhizonema sp. NSF051 | reverse complement strand
TAATCCTTTTTCAGTAATAACCGATTGTGACACCCTTGGGTGCGGAACGTGGGTTACAAGAGCCTCCTTGCCTCAGGAGCGATTAATTAAATTTAGGTATTCATTTCGAGGGCGGAATGGAAGTCAACAATAAAGCCTATCAAGTTTTTGCTATTGTTGGGAAACTCTTCTTCTAGGGTTAACCGAACAGTTTTACCTGCGGAAAACCCTGACGCTTGTACCGACGCTACGAACAAGGGAGATCGCGCTTTGCTCGGAGCGCATGATTGCGTCTCTCCGAGTGAGAAGATAAGGGAAGATATTGACTATTTAAGAAATCAGGGTTATTAGGCTGAAAATAGCAGAGGCATTATTCATCTAACGAAGGCGTATCTCAATCACTCAGAAAAATACAATTTCTATGGAGTTACTGTTGCAATGCAATTGGATAAAAAAGATCTAGAAAAACAGGCATGGGAAGCACTAGAAAAGTCGATTCTCCACTACAAAGGGAATCCTGTTGGGACGTTAGCTGCCTATGATGTTTCGGTAGAAGCACTCAACTACGATCAGTGCTTTGTTAGAGATTTTGTCTCTTCGGCTCTTCTTTTCCTGATTAAAGATAAAACGGATATTGTCCGCAATTTCCTAGAAGTCACCTTAAAGTTACAGCCGAAAGAACGTCAATTGGATACTTGTAAACCGGGTAGAGGTTTGATACCAGCTAGTTTTAAAGTGGTATTAGATCAAGGGCAGGAATATTTAGAAGCAGATTTTGGTGAACACGCGATCGCCAGAGTGACACCTGTTGACTCCTGTTTGTGGTGGCTTCTTTTATTACGTGCTTATATAGTTGCCAAAAAAGATTTTTCTTTAGCCTATCAACCTGAATTCCAAGAAGGTATCAGGTTAATTATGGAACTTTGTCTGGTAACTCGGTTTGATATGTATCCCACGCTGTTGGTTCCAGATGGTGCTTGTATGATTGATCGTCGTATGGGGATTTCTGGGCATCCTCTAGAAATTCAAGTTCTATTTTATGCCGCATTACGTGCTGCAAGAGAACTGCTCATTTGTAGAGGCAATGAAGATATTGTGGAAGCAATTGATCATCGCTTGCCTTTGTTATGTACTCATATCCGCCAGCATTATTGGATAGATATTCATCGCTTAAATACTATTTATCGCTTTAAAAGTGAAGAGTATGGCAAGGATGCTGTCAATCTCTTCAATATATATGCAAATTCTCTTCCCTACGATCAATTAGACAAATGGCTGCCAAAAAAAGGTGGTTATTTAGGTGGTAATCTTGGACCATCGCAGTTAGATAGTCGCTTCTTTTCACTAGGAAACTTAATGGCTGTCATTTCCGATCTCGCCTCTGTTGAACAGTCACAAGCGATTATGACTCTCATTGAGGAACGATGGGAAGACTTGGTAGGAGATATGCCAATGAAGATAAGTTTTCCGGCTTTGGAAAACGAAGAGTACAGAATTGTCACTGGATGTGACCCTAAAAATATACCCTGGTCATATCATAATGGTGGAAGCTGGCCCGTCTTAATGTGGATGTTAGTAGCAGCATCTGTGAAAACTAAGAAAATAGATCTTGGCAAAAGGGCGATTGAAATTGCCCAAGCGCGTTTATGTGAGGATAAATGGCCGGAGTATTACGATGGTAAGAAAGGGCGACTAATAGGAAAACAAGCAAGGACATATCAAACTTGGACAATTGCTGGTTTCTTATTGGCAAAAGAACTGTTGCAAAACCCTTCACACTTACCGCTTATTTGTTTTTAAGAAATGTCAATGAAAAACGAGATCCCCGACTTCTTCAAGAAGTCGGGGATCTAAGATAGTAGTGGGAATATTAACCTACACAAAAATCTATGGTTCCATCTTATCCCCGTCAACTCGCGTTTATTGCCCTACGAGATGTTCATAAGGGGGCTTATGTTGATGTAGCCTTGGATCGGGTGTTGCAAAAAGTTGATAAACTCGCTCGCGAATCTTCAACAGAGACACTATCCTTGGGAAACACCAATGATAATCGCGATCGCCGCTTGGTGACAGAATTAGTTTATGGCAGTGTCAGAAGGCAACGCACCCTCGATATTCTGATTGATCAACTGGGCAAAAAGAAATCGCACCAACAACCAAAAGATCTCCGCACTATCATACATTTAGGCTTATACCAATTACGCTATCAAGAACGAATTCCTGCCAGCGCTGCTGTCAATACCACTGTCCAACTTGCTAAAGACAACGGCTTTTCTGGACTTACAGGATTTGTGAATGGTTTATTGCGGCAATATATCAGAATTGCAGACGATAAGCAAGGCAAGGAAGAAATTTCACCAACTGCTCCCCATTCCCTATTCCCCTTAAAATTGCCAGACAACCCAGTGGAACGCTTGGGTATTTTGCATAGCTTTCCAGACTGGATTATTCAAGTGTGGGTAGAACAACTGGGTTTTGCAGAAACAGAACAACTTTGTCAGTGGATGAACAAAACGCCAGCGATTGACATCCGGGTAAATACAATTCGCACTACCTTGGCGGAAGTTGAAGTAGCGTTGCAATCTGCTGGTGTTTTAGTTAAGCGAATTCCTCATCTATCGCACGCTTTACGCTTGAGTGATAACGTCGGTTCAATTCAAAAATTACCCGGTTTCCATGAAGGTTGGTGGACTATACAAGATAGTAGCGCCCAACTGGTAAGTCATTTGCTTGATCCCCAGAAAGGTGAAATGATTATTGATGCCTGTGCTGCACCAGGAGGTAAAACAACCCACATTGCCGAATTAATGGGGGATGAAGGCAAAATCTGGGCTTGCGATCGCACTGCATCTCGTTTGAAAAAACTTCAAGAAAATATTCAACGGCTGAAGTTAAAATCCATTCAAATTTGTACTGGTGACAGCCGCAACTTACCCCAGTTTAAAAACTTGGCTGACCGTGTATTATTAGATGCACCGTGTTCTGGTTTGGGAACTCTACATCGCCATGCTGATGCTCGTTGGCGACAGTCAAGAGAAACTGTACAAGAACTTTCGGTTCTTCAAAAAGAATTACTGGCATATATTTCTTCTTTTGTCAAGCCTGGTGGTGTTTTAGTTTATGCCACTTGTACATTGCATCCAGCAGAAAACGAAGATGTCATCGAGTCATTTTTAGCGGAAAATCTGGATTGGGAAATTGAGCCTCCGCGCTTTGATTCATGGCTAAGTGCGTACTCCACTTCACAAGGTTGGATTAAAGTTTGGCCTCATCGATTGGACATGGATGGCTTTTTCATGGTGCGCTTAAGGAAAAGCAATCAGTGTAAGATTTTCAATGGAGCTGATTAGCTATTAACTCAAGTTGCTAGTTAGACACTTACTCTGGCTAGGGAAGAGGAAAGACAATTCTTCTTCCATTACCCATCAACAACTATAACTGTATGACTAGCATGTTGCGTTATTAGTAATCCTCCAATGAAGAAAGATAAATCTACCAGAGGATACAAAAATGGTGCGCCATTCTCATAGTGTAAAAGATTTAATCAAAATCTTGATTGGGGCCGCTTGGCTCGATGGTAGAATTCAACCAGAAGAACGGGAATATCTTCGCAAAATAGCTCAAGAAAAAGGTGTCGCTGAAGATCCAGAAATCCAACATCTACTTGATGAACTAACAACCGTGCAGCCACAGCAGTGCCATGACTCTGTGAAGCGATATCTCGGCGATCACCCTAGTTCTGAAGATACCCAAACTCTCATTGAAGCGATCGGTGGCTTGATCTACAGTGATGGTGATGTGGCGATCGAAGAAGCAAAGCTCATCAACGAACTACAACAATTATCTCAAGAGAATGATTCAGCCCAACACAAGTTCAATCCTATTCTCAAGCGTATTCAAAAGCTTTACCATCGTTGGGTAGATGTTCAGAACTGACCAAACTCCTGAGTCCTGAGTAAAGATTTTTCTTTCTACAATTTAAGTTGGTTATAAAACAAAATTCAAAAGTTTTTGAACTCAAGACTCAGAACTCAGGACTCCGCAGTGATTAGGGCTTCGGATCTCCAAGACCCGGAGTTTCTTCCTTCTCAACTTTTGGTACAAAGCTAGGACGTTCATTACCCTCAGCACCGGGGGGACGCTTAGAGTTGTACCAAGCGATTGAACCAATCGTAATTGCAGCTATAAAACCAGCGACATAGACTAAAGTCGCTGATAGAGGGAAATGCGGTGCATTTTGTGCTGATTTCGCTGCGGCTTGCGCTGCTGCTTCCATCAATAAAGTCATCTAAAAACCTCCGATACATGTGGGAACCGTGTGTTTACTTTTAAACCACGGAGGAAACGCGAAGCTCTCTTGACGGAAGCTTCCGCCCCCAAGACTTCGCATGAACGCTCGTTTTAACGAGCTATAGAATATCTTATACAAACATTACCGCTTTGGGGTTACTCAATTTGTTGAGCCAACACCATCCATTAGAAATGCCTGAATTCAGGCGCTTAACAGTCCGGGGGTAGGGTCATGACAATTGACCTGTTTATTTAATTGTAGCGCTAAGCGAGCCTAGCCGAATCTTCTGTGCGGCAGACTTCGCAGAAAAGCAGATTTTTTGCCGGGGACTTCAGTCCCGCAAGGCTTACTTTGGATTTTCCGCCTACTGTCCTTACAAAAGAGTGTAACATCCACATCTCCCTTCAGGAGGAGAGGCGGAGGAGAGTAGATTCAAATTCGTCTCTACTCTGCCTGTACTCCCGTGTGATTAAGTTGCTATTTTGTGGAGTAATTCCGAGTCAATTGCCAATCTACGTCCCCGAATTTGTCCCTGAAGAGGATGGTTTGAGCCTCTCTCGCCAAGAAGACTGTTGTGGCGGAGAATTTGAGGATGGGGAATGACTTGTTGATTCAGACTGTTGACGCGACCTAGAAGCACGTGGTGTAGAATCAGATTCTTCTCGTCTGGAACGTCGCCGTGAACCAGAAGACTCACCATTCGATTCTGTGGAACTCGATTCTTCACTACGTTCCCGTCGAGAACGCCTTCGGGATGTATAGTTTTCCTCGTTTTGTTGTTCAGAGTAGCGCCGCCGCCTAGATCTTGATGTTTGTTCCTGTTGTTGCTCTTGATCTGAAGAATCGCTTCTCCTGCGCCTTCTCTGCGAGCGATCGCCATCATCCGATTTGCTAGAATCGTCCGATTTTTCAGTCGAAGAAATAGACCGATACGTAATCCGTCTGGGTTTGACAGATTCTGCTTTGATTGTCCCTTTTCTACCTTCTAGCTTAGGTATTGAGGGAAACTTTTCTACAGCCATCCCTTTTACTGCTGTTTCCATAAATTGATGCCAGGTAGAGGCAGCACTGCCACTGCTACCATCAGTAGGGTTGTTGTTGTCGTTACCTAACCAAACACCTGTCACCAGTTGAGGAATGTAGCCAATAAACCATAAATCACGAGCTTCATCAGATGTGCCCGTTTTCCCTGCCACGGGTCTATTATCCAATTGCGCGGCTGCACCAGTTCCCTCTTGTACCACGTTGCGTAGCATCCAGGTCATAATAGCAGCACTTTCCGCATCAAGCGCTCGCGTTTGCTGAAAGTGAGCAGACCAAATCACCTTACCCCAACGGTTGAGGATACGTTTGATGCCGTGAGGCTCGACATGCAATCCTTTAGTCGCAAAACTACCGTAAGCACTCGTTAATTCCAGCAAATTCACTTCATTTGAGCCAAGTGCTAGGGAATAGGTAGGCTTGAGTTCGGATTTTATCCCCATATCGTGCGCAAGTTTGATAGTGGGATTAAATCCAACACTAATTAACACCTTGACCGCAATAATATTAATTGACTTGGTCAAGGCATCTCTAATGCTCATCGAACCGTGGAACTTTTCACTAAAGTTTTTTGGTTCGTACCCATCCACCACAAAAGGTGCATCTTCATATTCTCTGTAAGGACTTATTCCGCTCGCGATCGCCGTCGCATACACAAACCCTTTAAACGTTGAACCTGGCTGACGTTGTGCTTGGGTAACACGATTAAATTGGTTCTTCCCAAAGTTCTTACCCCCAACCATGGCCTCAATTTCACCATTCCGAGGATCTATGGTTACCATAGATCCTTGCTTAAAATTCTCCCAACGACCTTGATTTCGCAAAGTTTTAGCGACAGATTCTTCTGCTGTCTTTTGCCAAGTTGGGTTCAGAGTCGTTTCTACGGTTAAACCTCCTTCTGCGAGAACGTCTGGGGAAACATACTTTGGCAATTCTTTCTGAATGTATGTCGTAAAGTAGGGATACTCAACTTCCAATTGCTTGGGCGAACTATGTTTGAGGGCGATTGGTTCCGCCATTGCTACTTGTTGTTCGGCTGGTGTAATGAATCCTTCTTCTTGCATCCGTTGCAATACTATATTCCGCCGTTGTTTGGCGGCTTCTGGATTCACCTCCGGCGAGTAACGACTGGGGGCAGGAGCGAGTCCGGCGATTGTCGCGATTTCCCCTAGAGTGAGTTCATTTGCCGATTTACTAAAGTAAATGTGAGCCGCATCTCCCACGCCATAAGCTCCAGAACCCAAATACACTAGATTAAGATAGTGTTCTAGAATCTGGTCTTTGCTCAATTCCCGCTCCATTTTCTGTGCTAAGCGAACTTCCTTAAGCTTGCGCCAGACTGTTCGTTCTTGCGTTAGGAAGAGAATTCTCGCTAGCTGTTGGGTGATCGTGCTACCACCTTCTACCACATCTTTGGATCGCAAGTTATTAAAAAATGCTCTAATAATCCCTTGAGCATCAACTCCATTATGTTTGTCAAATCTACTATCTTCTGAGGCAATGAAAGCTTTTCTTAATTTATCTGGTATTTGATTGAGTGTTAGAGGTTCTCCGGTTACTGGTCCAGTTTGTTGCAAGATGATTCCAGAAGCCGCTTTAATCGTTAGTGTTTTTTCGCGGACAACAGTACCTAATTCCAGTTTATTTGGCAAACTTCGGTCGATTGACCATACAGTGTAACCTGTATAGCTGATACCAATACCACCAGCCAAACCTAAAAGCCCCAACCAAAACCAATAATTCCGATAAAGTGGTTTACCGTTGCCAAGTCGGCTTAGTAAATGCTGCCCTTTCACCATGATGGTTTGTGGTTGGCTCTCGGTTGTGGATTCCTCCTGGTCATGATTATCAGGCGACAATCCCGATTTTTCCTTGTCAGAGCCACTCGACTTAAACGATCTTTTCTTGAACCAGGAGGTTAACTTTACCACGTCAGTTCCTTGCTCCAAGCAGTAGTAACTTAGCCACAGTGAAAAAAATTTTTATTTAGCGCACTCCGTCTGCGCTAGTATATCAAAAATAAATTCGCAGGAAAACAATGTGTTGCTTTCTTTGAAGAAATGCAAATCAGTTTTGCTGTAAAAACAGCAATTTTCAACCTTGATTGAAAATCTGAGAAATAACAGGGCGAATCCTACGCTTAAAAGTAACTAGATGAAAGCATCACATCAGACCAGCGCGATCGCCTTAGGTAGTAATATGGGCGATTCTTGGGCAACTTTACAAGCAGCTATAGAAACATTAGCTCAAACACCTGGTATTTTTTTACAAGCACGTTCTCGTTGGTATAAAACTAAAGCCATTGGACCGACACAACCAGATTACTTGAATGGATGTGTATTACTGCAAGTTGATATGCTACCACAGGTACTGTTAGAAACTCTGTTACAAATTGAAAAGAAATTTGGGCGCGTTCGACTTGAACACTGGGGACCGCGATCGCTAGATTTAGATTTGTTATTATTTGATGACTTAATTGTCAACACGCCAAACCTCCAAGTTCCCCATCCACGAATGCGAGAGCGGGCTTTTGTACTAGTACCACTTGCAGAAATTGCCCCAGATTGGGTAGAACCAGTTTCTGGGTATAAAATTAAAGAACTCGTTCAAAAGGTAGACTGTTCTGATGTAAACTTACTGATGAAAAATCAGTAATACTACAGTTAAACGCTTTTATGTTTATCTGTGTGTTTATAAACACTAAATTTAAACTATGCCATTAGGTAGAGAATTACCACAATTACTAAGACAAAAGTTGTTTTATAAAGGACGCAAGTTTAACTTTGAAGTCAATCGCTTGCGTTTGCCTAATAAAGCAGAGGGAGAGTGGGAATGTATTCGTCACCCTGGTGGCGCTTTGGTAGTTCCAGTAACGGCAGATAATCAACTTGTACTCGTGCGTCAATATCGTTTTGCCGTCCAAGGAAGAGTGTTGGAGTTTCCGGCAGGCACATTAGAACCAAATGAAGAACCATTGGAAACGATTCAACGTGAGATTCAAGAAGAAACTGGTTATCGCGCACACAAATGGCAAAAATTAGGAGAATTTTTCCTCGCCCCAGGCTATTCTGATGAAATTATCTATGCTTACATAGCTCAAGATTTGGAAAAGCTGGAGGTGCCACTCCAACAAGATGAGGACGAAGATATTGAAATAGTTCTGTTCACTCCCGAACAGTTGGAAAAAGCCATTAAGGACGGTGAGCCAGTCGATGCCAAATCAATTTCTAGCTTTTTCCTGGCACGTCGATTCTTGAGTTGAAGTTGCTTCTGTCACTAATGATAGTCCTGAGTTTAATACTCTGAGTGTTAAACTTAGGACTACATGGGTTTAAGATACCGATGAGCAAATGACAAAAATTAAAGCTTTTAATAATGCTGGTAAGCTAACCGCGCTTTTCTGCCTGATAACTATATTCCTCACTCCTTTTGTCATTGTTAACGCTGGGGAACGCGGCGTATTGATGAAATTTGGAAGAGTGCAAAACCAGATCTTAGGAGAAGGAATTCATGTCATTATTCCTGCTGTCAATACTGTAAAAAAATTGAGTGTCCGCGTACAAAAGCAAGATATATCCGCTGAGGCGTCATCAAAGGACTTACAAGATGTTTTTGCAGATGTCGCACTCAACTGGCATATTATTCCAGAGCAAGCAAATGCCATTTTTCAACAAATTGGAGATGAAAGAGACACTGTTGAACGAATTATCAATCCAGCAGTTGAAGAAGTGCTTAAGGCAGTCATGGCAGAATACACTGCTGAAGAAATTATTACCAATCGAGGGTTCGTCAAAGCAGAAGTGGACAACGCCTTGACGACACGACTGGTAAACTATCACATTGCAGTTGATGATATTTCCCTCGTACACGTCCACTTCTCAAAACGGTTTGGCGAGGCGGTAGAGGCAAAACAGATAGCTGAGCAGGAAGCAAAACGAGCAGGGTATATGGCACTGAAGGCTTCAAAACAGGCTGAAGCAACAGTGAATTTAGCAAAAGGTGAAGCTGAAGCACAAAGATTACTCCGCGACAGTCTCACTCCAGAGTTATTGCAAAGGCAAGCAATAGAAAAATGGAATGGAACGTTACCACTCATTGTTGGTAATGGCGAGCAAAGATATTTGGATTTGAGTGCATTTGTCAAAGCTGAAAATAAGTAAGCATTAACAGTAAACCAAAAATTTTACCGAAAGGGCGTTCGGCAATCCTAAATAGTTCATAATAACTACGAATTATGTTCAGTGCATATGTAAAATACCTAATTCCTAAACCATTTCAG
>JAQYWN010000256.1 GCA_029379265.1 Rhizonema sp. NSF051 | reverse complement strand
ATATTGTAGTTTTCCCGCATTATCAAAATATTTATTATAGACAGCACCAGCTTCATAAAGCATATGTTTTTTGTAGAAATCTAACATACTGCCGGATACAGAGAAATCTTGCTTTGCATACTCATACAATGAAAAAAGCCTGTATATTACCTCACTATCTAACTCTATATCGTCATCCATAAACAAAAAGTGAGTATAAATACCCTCCTGCAACGCCTCAATCAATCCTTTCGTAAAACCCCCAGCGCCCCCTACATTACGATTAGAAATAAGCTTCACTTTATCTATTTCAAAATCACCTTTATTCAAAGTTTTTCCATTATCCACTACAAAAACTTTAAATTGCTTATCCTGTAACAAGCTATCTTGTAAAATAGCATTTACTGTATTTTTGACATAAACTTCTTTCTTAAAAGTGCAAGTGACGATACCAAGTGACACATCTCTCTGCTTTTCTTGTTCGGTGACAACTAATCCTTCTGTAAACAAACCTTGCTCACTCAAACAAGTTATTTCCAGATAAATTCGACCAGCCTCTTTATCTTGCCGAAGTTCTGGCAAAGAAACCTTCACGTAATCAGATAATTGACATTGCTGAAATTTCTGAGAAAAAAGAAGCTCTTTTTTACTGCTTTCATAAAATTCTCGATAAACATTAGTCTCAAATTCTCCCTCAAGCTTAAGTAAATAGTAAAGTGAATGAAGAATGGTGTATTTTGTATAAAAATTTTCGTAAAATGAATTGAAGTATGTATCAAACGAAATTTTACTACCTTTATGCAGAACTACCTTGGGATCGCCTGCAGAAAAATCCGTAGATGACTGATCAACCTTAAAATATAACTCAGAAGCTGCATCCGTCTGTGGAAACTGTATTCTACTAACTATATTCATAATTCCTACCTTAATAGAGATGTGAATGTTATGTGTAACTAACTTCTGTTTATCTTCACGTGTGTATAGCTGCCTTTCATTCCCAAAACCCAACGACTTAACAGGAGTGCAAGTATTGATGAACGTAATTCACGAAAGGTTGATAAACTGCTTGCGGAGAAAGCTTTTCTTTGACATACTCATAAGCCTGTGCCTCCATCCATTGACGTTTATCTAAATTAGTTAAAAGCATATGCACGGCAGCCGCAAAATCCTCAGGTGTATCTGCCACAAGAGTTGTTTTCCCAGCAACTTCACGCAATCCTTGAACACCGATACTAGTAGAAACACAAGCGCGACTGTAAGACATTGCCTCTACAAGTTTAATTTTCAACCCACTACCAGCCAGTAAGGGAACTAAACAAACGGACGCAGCACTATATTCAGGTTTCAAATCATTAACTCTTCCTAAAAGACGAACATTTGGAAAAGTTCCTTGAATAAAGTCACATACAGTACCGCATACGTGAAGGCTACAGTCCGGAATTAACTGTACAACAAGTGACCATACATTCTCCAGAAACCACTGAAGCCCGTAATAATTGTGATCCGATCCACTGCCCACAAACAAGCAACGACCAGAAACTTGCTTAACTGTATGAGAGTGAGATTCCGCAGACATAGGCAGACAAATAACTTCACTTTGGGGAACCATTTCCTTAAACAGATCAGCGTCTTCTGACTGAATTGCCAATAGTACTTGCGCTTTACTCAACTCTTGAGTTTCCCGTTCCCGACTCCAATCTAACTCAAAAGCAACAAGTCCTAATTTTTTTAGTTGAGTCGATCTTTGATGACGGACATCGTGAGTAAGTATGACTTTTAATACTCTCTCATCTAAAAAAGAGGAGTCTAAAACACTACCTAAAAAAGCGTAGTTAGCTATCACAACATCTGGCTTGAATTTCACGAACCGTGAGTTGGCAAACGCGACTTCCTCCGGTGTTAGTGGAACATCCCAAAGTTGAGATTTTTTCAGATACTTAGGCGGTTCCTGTCGTTTGTCCCTCCGGAAACGATAAACATTTTTCAACGATGTTGGCAAGCGATCATAAGCTGGTCGTAGCGTTTCAATCAGCAAATCTGAAAATGAGTTAAATCGTACCAGAACACGACCTATCTTCAAGTTATCCTTAGCCGATACCTGAGCGAGTGCTAGTAATGTAGAGGGAATAATGTACCAAGGAAATCTGCCGTTAGGTGAGGAATCAAGGAGTACGTACTCAATTTCACAACCAACTTGCTGCAAGTAGCGCATAAAATCCAGAAGATACGTAGCGTTACCGCTTGTATTCTCAACCAGAATGTTCCGACTCACAATCTGGACTTTGACAAATTTGCTCATCGACTTTATCAAGGTATAGAACTCACCAATTCAGGTGAACTAGATAAAACTTCAGCCACCACTTCTAGATAAGCAGTGCCGTACTGTCGATCTGGTTCAAGATAGTTACCCTCAGCCCACTCATTCCAAGATTTTATAAAGATTAATCTTTCTTCCGGCTTCTGATTGGAGACTAGTGCAAGTCCATTTCTCAATTGACTTCTAAAAAGTTCAGGAGTTGAATTTTGAAAGACAAGTCCATTTGCACCGCTTCGTGGTGTGTTATCCCAATTTGGAATCACGCAAGGGAAAAACTTTTTGTCTGGAGAAACTTGAGGGAAAGCATATTGAACGATCTGACGGTAGTCATATGTTCTGGGAATAGAAAAGGTGTCTCGCAAAAACTCCCTAAAGTTTTTTCTCGTAATTTTATAGCAAACTTTGTCAGCAAGACTTCGAGGGATGCGACCTAAAATATCTCCAGGAATGTGCAGAGTGAAAGCATCAAATCCATCACTCTTGTACTCCCAAAGTTCATTTCCTGCCATACCTATGAAATAAATACCAGAAAGTCCGACTTCTAAGGCTAATTCACGCCAGCAATCAGTAAACTCTTTGGGATCTGGCAATTTATCTGGTCTGAACACGACGAATATCGGTTTACCATCTATTTTGATACACCTCTCATCTGTAAAAGCAGGGAGTAAACTGTAAAAGTGAGCTTCATAATCTTCTTTGCCTGGATAAGTTTGCTTCATCAAAATCTTGTTTGGGCTACCGTGCCATATTCCCGTCCATGTCTCGTTTGCCCATCCCAGGCAAAAGGGAAAATTAGGTTGCTTCGACTTAAGAACTTCGTTAAACGGTTTTTCCAAGATACGTTTACCGTTACCAAACCAGTAATGCCAGTAACAGAATCCTTCAATACCATACGTACGCGCGATTTCTGCTTGATGAATGCGGGTTTCTGGCACTCGGAGATCATAGAATCCTAAATCTGCAGGTAAGTGAGGTTGATAGTGCCCTCGAAACAAAGGTTTCGCTTTGGTAACGTTAGTCCACTCTGTAAAACCTTTACCCCACCACTCATCATTTTCTGGAATTGGGTGATATTGAGGAAGATAAAAAGCAATGAGACGAGTTTGCATAGTTAATTGTTGGTAGGAGCGGGTTTAATAAAAATATTTTTCGGCTGACAAGTTATCTAGATAGAAACCGCCTGTACAGTTATTTGTGCTGTTGTAGGCAAAAAAATTCTTTTGCCTCTAGTCTCTTGGAGATATTGCTCAAGTTGGTCAATAGCTTTCTCCAGACTCCATTTTTCTAAAACGTAGCTTCTTGCTTGCTTACCTATTCGATGGGCTAATTCGCGATCGCAAAGCAGTCTTGAAATTGCTTGACCGATTTCCACTGGATTATTATTATTAATTAAAAAACCGTTAATGCCATCTTTGATGCTTTCTCTGACTCCACCTTCAGCGATCGCCACCACAGGAGTTTCACAGGCATTAGCTTCCAGGGGTGCCAAACCAAAGGGTTCTAATACTGGCGTGTAAATCATTACCGAAGCTTGGTTAAGTAGATTGACCACCTCCGAATCGGAAATGTTGACTTTAGGCACAAAATCAACCTCTAGAGAGAGTGCAAGTTGAGCAATTTGATGCTGATAACTTTCTTCTGAGAAATTGCCAATCCAAATTAAAGAAGGTCTTCGATCTTTCTCTATTGTGGCAATAGCGTGAACTGCTCGTTCCAGACCTTTTCCAATATAAATTGATCCTAAACCAACAACTATATTCTCTCGTGGTAAATTCAACGGTTTGAACATATCGCTATCAATTCCCAAATAACAAACCTTGGAGTCTAAGCCATAAGTTCTGCGAACACTTTCACGACTGAAAAGAGAATTGACAAGAATTAAATCAAAGGCTTGGATATTGTATAACTCTTCACGAGCTTGCACTCGAATTCCTTGGACTTCAATCAGGTTGTTTAAAAACGCCTGTAAATATTTAGGTGAAGACCACCAGGCTTTGATTGAAGGTAAAGCTAACCAAGGTAATTGCGGCATGGCTTCATACAACCATCGATTAGGTTCTCCTAAATAAATAACTTTTGGTATATTGACATATCGACCAATTGCTGAAGTCCGAAAGAAACAACAGGAATTTGCAAAAAGTATGTCAAAATCACCACGATTGATTTCATCAGCACACTGCTGACAGTGTTGCTCCAGCGCCCGAATTCTATCAACAATTCTTTGATAGGGACTCAAAATGTTGCCCACCAAACCCGACTTTTCTACAGGTTGATGAAGTGGAACTATATTTTCTTTAATAATATTGCTTAGTGACAAATAAGTTCGATCTGCTGTTGGCGGACACCAAGATTCCAAAGTATGACCGCGCTCTAACAAACCGAGGACATGATAATATAAAGCTCTTTTGCCGCCTCCACTGGGTAAGTTATGCCAAATTGCAATTCTCATAATTTCGATTTTGGTACCTGATATTTAGGTAGATAAAGCAGTTTTGTAGGCAGCGATCGTTGAAGAAGTGCATTTTTCCCAACTAAATTTTTTTGCCTGTTCTAGAGATTTATCAGCCAGAGACTGACGTAAAGAGAGATTGCTATAAAGCTCAAACATACTGTGACACAGTCCATCAACATCTGTGGGAGCAACCATAATCCCAGCATCACCAACAACCTCAGGTAAGGAGGAAGTGTTTGAGGTGATAACGGGAACACCACATTGCATGGCTTCTAAAGGTGGTAAACCGAAGCCTTCGTAAAATGAGGGATAAACAAAAGCAAGTGCACCACTGTAGAGCGGTGCTAAATCTTCATCAGCGACATAGCCTGTAACAATAATTTTGTCTTTCAAGTTATGATTGCTGGAAATTTCTGCAAAAATTTTCTCGTAACTCCAACCTTTTGATCCAGCTAATACCAGATATAAATCTTTAAGATTTTGCTGTTCAACGAGTTTGATAAAACATCGGATTGTCTGAACAACATTTTTTCTAGGTTCTAGTGTACCTACACTAAGAATATATGGTGCATTTGGAATATTATATTTGCGACGAGTCGCTTCGAGCTTTTGAGCATCCGAGCAGTGATAGAAAAGTTGTGATGCTGCTAAGGGAGTTACAAAAATCTTTTCTGGGTCAAGATTTTTTGAGTAGTTGCACAAATCGCTTTTAGTCGATTGAGATATACATAAAACATATGATTCAGAGTCTAAACTTGCTACAGCTTGTACAACATTATCAATATTTTGTTGACTATCTTCAAAAAACTCCGGGTACAAAAATGGAATCATATCATTCACTGTGAGAAACTTTTTTATATGACTTGTTTCTCTAACTTGTGGCGGAATTGCATAGAAAGGCGAGTGATATATATCAAATTCTGCCAAACTTTTAGCATCAATTCGTTCAGAGAAGACTTCCGTCCTGCGAACAACATCAATCACTATTTTCCTAAAAGTTTGTAGCGGTATTTTCTGTAGTTTTGAGGTAGTATCAATTTTGGAATTGAGGAAGCGCAGAGTATCGTTAAGACTTCGTCTCAACTTCCAGCTTTTGTGAAATAAAGGTACTGCTACCAACTCTGGATTAGACTCCAAGTAGTTGAGAGCGGTAAATATGTTATAAGCATCACCACTGACGTAGAAAAATAGGTCATACTCTTTTGCGTTCTTCAGTCCGTAAGCTAAATTCTCAACTGCTCTAAAGATTCCCGCCTTCGCATTGAAATGATGACCGTATGCTAAAACTGATATGTCATAAACAATTTTCATAATTCTTCATCAGCAATCAGGTAAAAGCTCTTCTTCTTCGCCTATGTTCTCTAGGGTTTGTTCAATATTTTTTCAAGTTTTGCGATCAGATAACTTCTAATCACGGATTTAACTGCCACACCAAGAAAAGAAAGAGAGGTTTTAGTTTACATATTTAGGCTTGCTGTGTATGATGGCTCATGCAATGGAGGAGCGAGAGTCACCTGAACTGGTAGACGACAAGCGCCATAACCTCTATCGCCTACTAAGTCTGTCGGTCCAGAACTAACTTCCCAATTCAAGGTACCAGCAACAACATCTAAAGGATAAGTATTTGAATGTATTGCCATAGATACTGAATAGACATTTGGATGCAGTGGATTTCTATCTATATAAAAGTGAACTTCGTGGATACCAATTGGTAACTCTAATGTAGGTTGGTCGTGATCGGAGTCAAGAGTCATGACTCTATTACCATCTACAGTATCAAAACCAATTCCAATAGCTAAATCTGATACTTCCCGAAAACACTGAATAGTAAAGATGAGTTCTATTGGTTGCCCATAGCTAAGACTAGTTTCTGGGGCTAAGCGAATCCGAAGTAAACGAGCCTTTTGTCCAAATTCACTATTTGTTCTCCGCAGCGAATCTAGGTTAATGTCAAAGTTGGACGTAGAAGATTGAGCAGAATAGCGTTGAATTGCATCTTCAACATTGTTAATCGTCTTGCTAATTCCCTTTTCTAGATAAATTGCTTGAGAACACAACCGCCTGACTGCTTGCATATTATGGCTAACGAATATGATTGTCCTACCACCTTCTGCAACCTCTCCCATTTTTCCAAGGCATTTTTTCTGGAAAGTAGCATCCCCTACTGCTAACACTTCATCTACAATCAATATTTCTGGTTCTAAATGAGCAGCTACAGCAAAAGCCAAACGCA
The DNA here is from genome assembly GCA_029379265.1 of Rhizonema sp. NSF051. Lineage (GTDB taxonomy): Bacteria > Cyanobacteriota > Cyanobacteriia > Cyanobacteriales > Nostocaceae > Rhizonema. The sequence continues at coordinate 2,613 of JAQYWN010000256.1, read as the reverse complement.
CATACATACCAGAAGAATAGCGCTTAACTGGGGTATCTAAAAACTTTTCAATCTCCGAAAACTCGACAATCTCATCAAACTTGCGTTTAATTTCAACCTTACTCATCCCCAGAATTGCACCATTCAGAAAAATGTTCTCTCTTCCAGTTAGTTCTGGGTGAAAACCCGTACCAACTTCCAATAAACTAGCAACTCGCCCTTTTATACGGACTGAACCACGCGTAGGCTCAGTAATTCTACTGAGAACTTTGAGAAGTGTTGATTTTCCAGCACCATTGCGCCCAATAATGCCAATTTTGTCACCCTGCTTAATCTCAAAAGACACATCTTTCAGCGCCCAAAACTCCTTTCGGGTGTCCTCAACTTCCTTTCTAAAATTAGGGTTAAGAACATTCTTCAGAGATTTTGCCGCTTCCGTCATTGCTCCCCGAAAAGTCTTATAACTGTAAATTCCTTCCTCCTGATATCCAAGAACGTACTTTTTAGCTAAATTTTCCACCTTAATAACAGTATTTGACATCTCCCTGATTCCTATATAATTTTTAGAGCTATAGCAGTGCTAAATGATTCGTACAATTTTCTCTATTTCTTCTCTTGACGCTCTTGGCAACGGACAGATTCTTACGGAGGGAAACCCTCCTGCGAACTGTCCTCGTCTTGGTGAACCAGCGCTGCAGGCGGGTTTCCCGCCGTAGGCGACTGGTGTTAGCGCAGCGTTAGCGACGGAGGAGCGTCACCCGAAGGGCGGTTCATTAAAAAAAATTCACACCACCAATACAAAATTGATATAGGTCTAAATCACGTCAGCAAAAGTACGTTCCATCTTGCGGAAGTACCAAATCCCACTCCAGAGCAGCAACGCCACTATTACCAGAGACAGTGCAAAACCTGGTAAATATATCTGTGAGGAGCCGTGCAAAATTGCCCAACGGAAACCGTCAATGACTCCTACCATTGGGTTGAGTGAATACAGTAGCCGCCACTGTTCGGGTATCCTACTGCTGCTGAAACCCACAGGCGAAATGTACAAACCAAACTGAACAATAAACGGTACGATAATACGGAAATCGCGATACTCTACAGTCAACGCTGCAAGCCATAACCCTGCCCCAATTGACGCAGCAAAGGCAATGAGAATAAACAGTGGCAGTGTCAGAATGCGCCAGTCAGGGATAAAGTTGTAGTAAGCCATCAACCCCAACAAAATTATCCCAGAAATCAAGAAGTCTACAAAGCTGACAATCACTGCACTCGTTGGCACGATCAAACGCGGAAAGTAAACCTTAGAAAGCAAATTGGCGTTGTTTACCAAACTGTTACTGCATTCTGTCAGCGCTCCAGAGAAAAACTGCCAAGGCAGTAGCGCTGCAAACACCAGAATTGGGTAAGGCGTATTACCTTCACTGGGTAGCTTTGCCAGAGTACTAAACACAAATGTAAACACCAGCATCGTTAAGAAGGGCCGAATCAATGCCCATGCCATCCCAATAACAGTCTGCTTATAGCGTACCAAAATATCTCGCCATGCGAGAAAGTAGAATAATTCTCTGTATTTCCACAGATCTTTCCAATATTGACTCTCAGTTCTACCTGCCTCAATGATAAGTTCTTTACCGCTCATCTAGATCGCCCCCCGTATGCTGCATCAATAATAAATGAGATTTTGGATAATTTTGCGATCGCTCTGGTTGACAACTTATCTTTTCTAAGACTTTTTCAATCCCATCAACCATTTTGTCTACACCAAATTTAGAGATAATATGCTGGCGACACCTCTGGGCTAAATGGGGATCGCGATCTCTCCAATCCATCATTCGGCTGAGAGTCGCTGATAAGTCTCGCTCGTTTCCCGGTTCAAAAAGTCCATTTTTAAACTCTCCTGTTAAAACTTCTGAAATTCCACCAATTCGGCTTGCGACTACAGGAGTTCCACTTGCCATTGACTCAACAATGACTCGCCCAAAAGGTTCGGACCACAGACTGGGTAAAACTGTGATATCACTAATTTGATAAAGACTGGTTGTATTCGTAATATGACCAAGGAAGTTTACATGATTTTCAATTCCCAAATTGATTGCGAGTTGTTCCAATGATTTTTGGTATTCTTCTCCTTGATTTAAAGGCTTTCCAGCAATTAATAACTTAGCTTTAGTACTCAATAACAACGAAGCAAAAGCTTTGAGCAGTGTTTCTAACCCTTTTACTTGATCTATCCTGCCCACATAAGATATCACTCGAATATCTTCAGGAATATTCCATTCCTTTCTCATGAGAGAATATTTGTTTAAAGGTTTGTATACATCTAAATGAATTCCGTTGTGAACCACATCAATTATATCTTCTTTATAGCCACGCTTCACCCAATCTAATTTCGTTTGATTTGAAACGGCAATAAAATGCTGTACACCTTTCAATCCTAAATTCCACTGAAATTGAATATTTGAGAGCGAAATAAAGTGCTTGACTCCTTTTAATCCCTTGTTCCACTGCCATGTAGGCATAATAAGTGGAGGAGGTAAATGGAGATAACAAACTAAAGGAATGTTTTGTGCTAAAGCGAGAGCATGTCCGAAAGGAGTGTCTTGAAATTGATTACAAAGGATAATAGTATTT
>JAQYWN010000255.1 GCA_029379265.1 Rhizonema sp. NSF051 | reverse complement strand
GATAAAAACTTAATAATTTCGGCTTTTCGTTGAGCTAACTCTGCACGCAGATATGGTGTCAGTGTTCCTTTAGGAGCATTACAACGCAGACGAGCCGCTTGGCTTGGCGCACCGTTAACGCCATCAATCCAAAGCTTAACGTCTAGATCACAAAGATAGGACAAAAATTCTTCAATGGTTTTCATACTTCTATCTCCTCTCGCTCACCCAAAATGTCACTGGTAGTAGTAGCTGGCAATTTTTGGATAGTTAAATGATTTTTCTCTCCTAGCGTAGCTAAGCCAGCTATAGTTGGTTTCTCAAATAAGTTGTGCAAGGACAGTTCTATTTGGAGGGATTCCCGCATCCGAGAAATGACTTGAGTGCCAAGCAATGAATGTCCGCCTAATTCAAAGAAGTTGTCGTAAATACCCACTTGCTCAATCCCAAGCAACTGTTGCCAGATACCAGCAATAGTTTGTTCCATCTCATTGCGGGGAACAACATAGGCATTACTTAAATTAGGTCGTGGGTGTGCCGTTTGAGATAAATTAACTTTCCCTAAGGTTTCAAAATCAATTGCTGATAAGGAATCATGCAGTTCTAGCTTAACTTTTAAGTCCTCAGTTGATACTATAATTCGAGGGCAGATATTTTCCAAAATATGCATGAATACATCTACACCCTCTGATGGAAGCAACGCATTTTCGAGGTATTGTTCTTCAAGAATACCATAGTTCCTTTCAACAGCGTGTTTTAATGCCTCTACTGCCATACCAACTTCTTGCCAATCATCCCAATTAACACTAACTGTGAATGTGGTATTTTGAGAGGCTTTATAGTAAGAAAATGCGTCCAAAAATTCATTACCAGCGCTATAGCCCACCTGACCAAATTTCGTTTTATACAAAGTGGTACTTAGAGATGAGAAAAGAATTAAAAAATCCAGATTAGTATGTCCTAAAAGTTTATCAATTATTAATGTACCTCTGAGTTTTGGTGCCAAAAGGCTCTCTGTCATCTCTTTTGTTCTTCTTTGAATGACACCTGCATAATCAGCAAGTCCTGCGGTATGGATAACACCATTTATCTGCCCAAACCGCTCTTGAGCTTTTACGATCGCTGTTTGCATTTGTTGCTCATTAGCGACATCAGCGCTAGTAACAAAAACCTCCGCCCCGAAATGTTCGAGTTTTTGTACTTTCCGAATCTTGCGGCTGATATCATTATCTTCACCATGAGTAGCAAGCCATTGATCCCACTCATCTAGTGCAGGAAAAGCTGAACGACCTAACAGAATGAGCTTAGCTTGTACAGTCTTCGCTAAATGTTCTGCTAGCGTAAATCCAGCGCCTCCGAGACCACCGGTAATTAAATAGACTCCTCTTTCCTTCAACCGTAATTTTGCTTTGCTGGATTTATTTAGTCGGATTGGCTCAACTGTTTGTACCCAGCGATGAGAACCACGATAAGCAACAACTGCATCAGATGAGTCGGCTTGAGCTTCGTTTAATAAACGCTCTACAAGCTCGTATTCATGAGGACTTGCTGATTCGGGAACAACAACATCAATACTACGGCAGATAAAATTCATGTATTCTTGCGGAATTACCTTAACAGATCCGATTAAAGTTGCTTTCTCTGGACATAGTGCTTCTTGTGTGGTGACGGCTTGCACATTATTTGAGACAACTGTAAGTTGAATCTTATCGTTAACACTATTTTTTCCCAGTGCCTGTGCTAAAAAGATGAGACTATGCAATCCTAAGTCTTGCATTTTGTCAACCCTTTCAAGTTTTGATATTGTTGAATCGTCTTTTGTAACACTCCATAAATGAACAATTGTTTTTGGAATCTTTTCTTGAGCTAAAATTCGACTAATTAAAGCATCATAATCTTCTGGTTGTTGAGGATTGAGAGTATATACACTATCCCCCTGCTGAGTAAACGACGAGCCTACCTTTACAGTAATCACATTTTGAGTATTCTGTTCTAATCGTTTTACGAGTTGGGCCGCTAAACCGCAATCATCAGCAAACACCAGCCAGGTTGATTTCTCGATTAAATCTTCCCGTTCACAGATGACAGGCAGCATTGATGGTTTCCAGTAAGGGACATAAAACCAGTCAGCAGCATCTGGCTTTTTGCCGAGTAATGCTCGGTATCTATGAGCATCGTCTAATTGTTGTTTGGCTTCTATCCAATAACGCTGACGTTCAAAAGGATATGTTGGTAAAGGCAGACGATGACGCTGCTCATGGGCATAAAATCCAGACCAATCTATCTGAATTCCTGCTAAAGTGAGCTTACCCAAAGTGTTCAGCAAGAATGCCAAATCCGGCTGTTGTTCGTAAGAATGCTTTAGTGAAGGCAGGACAGTTTGATTGGTTGCATTCTCACTTTTTATACATTGTAGTACCAAACTACTTAATGTTTGTCCGGGACCCACTTCTAACAGAATTGGATGGTCTTTTTTCCACAACTGTTGTACTCCATCTGCAAAGCGCACAGCTTGACACAGGTGCTGTACCCAATAACTTGGATCTGTAGCTTCATCATCTGTAATCCAAGTTCCTGTAACGTTTGATAAATAGGGAATTTTGGGAGGCTGGAGGTTGAATGTCTTAACTAATTTGCAGAAAGCAGGTGCGATCGCCTCTATCATTTTAGAGTGAAATGCGTGAGATGTTTCCAAGCGCCGACACGCTAATTCCTTCTTAGTCAACTGCTGTTCCAATTCTTCTATAGCACCTACGGAACCCGCGATCACACACAAAGATGAACCGTTGATTGCAGATAAAGAGAGTTCCTCGCTCAACAGGGGCTGCACTTCCTTTTCTGAAAGAGAAACGGCAAGCATTGCCCCACCTGGCAATTCTTGAATCATTTGTGCTCTTTTCGCTACTAAAGTTAAAGCCTCTTCCAGAGACAAAACTTCTGCTAGAGTTGCTGCTACATATTCACCAATGCTATAGCCAATCATGGCTTTGGGATAAATCCCCCACGACATCCACAACTTAGCCAGAGCGTATTCAATGACAAAAATGGCTGGTTGAGTGAGAAAAGTTTGGTTTAGTAAAGATGTTGCATCCGAAAGTTCTACATCTGCTTGTTGATCTCCACGACCTAACATTTTTCGCAAATCGAGACCTGTAGATGACGATTTGCGCTCTTGGTAACCATTATCCACTCTGTCTTTGTGGGGATACAGCACATCTCGCAAATCAAGATCAATATGACGCTTAAGAAGCTCGCAACAGCCGTCAACCTCTTCCCGAAATGTCGGCTCAAGTTGATAAAGTTCCCAAGCCATATTAACGTAATGAGTTCCCAATCCAGAGAACATAAAAGCCACGGAACGCTGTTGACTTTCTTGGTTACTCGTAAGAACTCGTTTTGGATCTTGAAGTGCAATTATAGCATCTTCACTATCACGACAAACAACAGTCTTGCGATGATTAAAAGTCCGTCGTCCAACTTGTAATGTGTAAGCTACATCAGCAAAGTTTATATCGGGATGCTGTTGAAGGTAACTCACCAGATTTTTTGTAGCAGTTTCTAATGCTGAGCTAGTTTTTGCCGATAGCACTAATAACTGCCAGGGACGAGATTGATCAGACGCCAGAGTTCGGATCTGGTCAACAGGTGCTTCTTCAAGAACGACATGGACATTAGTTCCCCCAATACCAAAGGAACTGACTCCTGCACGTCGAGGAGTACCATTTGTTTTCCATTCAGAAAGTGTTGTATTGACGTAGAAAGGGCTATTTGCAAAATCAATATTAGGTGATGGTTCTTTAAAATTCAGGCTGGGCGGAAGTAGCTTATATTTTAGCGCTAGGGCAGTTTTAATGATACCTGTGACTCCGGCTGCTGCATCCAGATGTCCGATATTTGTTTTCACCGAACCAATAGCACAAAAGCCCTTTTTCTGAGTACTTCTGCGAAAAGCTTGAGTCAGTGCCGCAATTTCAATCGGGTCTCCAAGAGGTGTTCCAGTTCCGTGGGTTTCTACATATGTGATGTCTTGGGCTTCAATTCCTGCTATTGCCATAGCCTCTGAAATCACTGCTGCTTGACCAGTCTCACTTGGAGCAGTGTAGCCCACTTTCAATGAACCATCGTTATTAATAGCAGAGCCTCCAATCACTGCATAAATGTAGTCACCATTTGCCAAAGCATCCTCCAACCTATTCAGCACAACAATGCCTACACCATTGCCATCAATACTTCCCTGGGCACGAGCATCAAAAGCTCTACAGTGTCCATCTGGAGAGGCAATCCCGCCCTCGTGATACAAATAACCTTCTTTTTGTGGAACGTAGATTGAAACACCTCCAGCTAGTGCCATATCACACTGGTAATTTAACAAGCTTTGGCAGGCCATTTGAAGAGCTACCAACGAAGTAGAACAGGCAGTATTAACGTTAACACTCGGTCCTGTCAGGTTCAACTTATAGGAGACGCGTGTTGGCACATAGTCCTTATCATTGCCTATTGAGATTTGTAAATCGCCCACCGATTGAACCTGGTTAAGGTTTGAGGCTAAGTTTCTCATCAAGTAAACATTTAGACCAGCGCCAGCGTAAACACCAATTCGACCGTCGTATGCTTGAGAGTCATAACCAGCATTTTCAAGAGCTTCCCAAGCACACTCTAGGAAGAGACGGTGCTGGGGCAGCTAACTGTGCTGTGCGTTGATTTAATTGCTCTTGAAGAGCCAATCCCTGGTTTTTAAGATGCTTAAGTACCGCTCTTGCGGTTGCCAAAGCCAAAGGATGTTTGTTAAAAGTACCTGCAAAAAATGTCCTTTCTGCCTTAGGATACGAATCGTCACCGTAATTCCACTGACCCCCATCGATTCCATTCATAAAGGTAGCCTTACCAGCTACTGCTGCAAACGGCAGACCACCACCAGGAATTTTACCGTAAGTTGCCAAGTCCGCTTTCACACCAAAGTGTGCCTGTGCGCCGCCTGGGTGAATGCGAAAGCCAGTAATGATTTCATCAAAAATCAAGGCTGTGCCTGCTTTCGCGGTCAATTGCCTCAACTGCTGTAAAAACTCTTTGGGTTGTAAATCGGGTCGCCGACTCTGCACGGGTTCAACCAGAACGGCAGCCAACTCATAAGCATGAGCTTCAATATACTCTAAAGCTTGGGGTTCACCATAATTCAGAACCACAATATCTTCAACCATGTGTGGCGATACACCGGGAGCAATCGGTACAGAAACCAACTTGTCATCAGATGACTGTGCTCTGGCTAAAACCCCGTCAAAATGACCATGAAAAGAACCTGAGAACAGGACAACTTTTGTGCGATTTGTCGCCGTTCGTGCTAAACGTAATGATGTCATCACGGCTTCTGTGCCTGACTGGCAAAAGGTGACGCGCTCTAAACCCGTCAGTTCACAGAACAACTCCGCAACTTCGCCCACTAGACTGGGTTGGGGACCAACTTGTGTACCAAGTTTTATCTGCTCAAGTAAAGCTTCTAAGACAAATGGTGGATTGTGACCGAACAGATGCACACCAAATCCCATTGTGATGTCTACATACTCGTTACCATCCACATCCCAAAACCTAGAACCTTGAGAGCGATCGCAAACAATGGGGTAAACTATTTCCTTGATGGAAGGACGGAATCCAGCCGAAGCTCTGCTGTCAGATAGAACATGGTGATAAGATTGCTTTGCTTGTTTTGACCCTTGTGTGCGGTTGGTATAGCGTGCAATCAATGCCTCTAAGTGTTGCTGTTGTTTAGAATTTAGCCCTTCCGCTCCTCCTGCTGTGATTCTTTCCAAACTTAAAAGTCCTTGAGTTCCTGTTCCTTTAACCGAATTGTTTGCTGGACTTGTTGGCTTAGAGGTTTTGATGAATGTTACTTGTGACTCATCTGTTGATGGTACAACACGATTGTTTTGTAATAACTGCAATTGTTGAGATATGACTTGAGACGTGAGCTGTAGTTGCTGAGCCATAATTCGCTCAAGTCCTGTTTCAACTACTGGTGTTCTATTTACTGACCCGTTCTCACGCACATATGTAGACTTCTCAGTCACAGTCGGAAGCGCTGGTTGTGGAAGTTGGGGTAATGTGCTAGCTGTAATTGCAGGTTCTGAAGCGTTTTCCTGGATAGTGTAGTTGGGCTGATTTTGAGCAATAATTTCATGCTCTGTTGATTTTTCTTCCAGCACAACTTTAGGCTGATTTTGCTCTATGTAACTTGCAAGACTGTCAATATTTGTTAGCTCTTCAAACATCTGGCGAATAGTCACCTTGATTCCAAAGGTGTTTTCAATAGTTCTGACAGCTTCAATCAGAACTATTGAATCTGCCCCCATTTCCAAAAAAGGTGCATAAACATCAATTTTAGACCAGTCTGTTTGGAGTATACCAGCTAAAAGAGTACGTAATTGTGATATTATTTTATTTTTATATATCGTTTTTTGGACAGTATTAAGCTGTGGTTTCACCAGTTGTATATCTAAGTTTTTCAAATCCATAGAATTGATGTTTTTCCCTTCCTCCGACTCAAACCAATAACGTTTACGCTCAAAAGGATAAGTGGGCAAAGAGATTTTATGTCGTTGGTAGTCGCGGTCATATCCCACCCAATTTACTTGTACTCCTCGAGTGTCTAATATCCCCAAGCTGTTTAATAAAACCTGCCAGTCATCTTGCCCATGCTGTAATGAAGGTAGCCAAGTACTTTTTATGCCCGCTAAGCATCGCTTAGCCATAGCTGATAAAGTAGGGCGAGGACCTATTTCGAGAAATACTTTATCACCCTGTTCTGCTAGAGTGTTTATTCCCGCCGCAAATTGCACTGGCTCTCTGAGCTGGCGACGCCAATAAGTTGCATCAGGGATTTCTCCTGACTTGAAAATTTCACCTGTCAGGTTAGAAATTAAAGCAATTTGTGGGGCTTGAAAGTTTACTGTTGCGGCCTTAGACTCAAATTCGTCAAGAATCGGCTCCATCAGTGGTGAGTGGAAAGCATGAGAAACTTGCAAAGGCTTTACGGTAATTCCTTCGGACTGAAACTGTTCAACTGCTGACTGCACATATTCTCTTAAACCCGAAATGACGATGTTGTTTGGTCCGTTAACAGCAGCAATGGAAACACTAGTCCCCCTCGCTACTCCTGAAGCCTCTCTTTCGTACTGAGTAAGAATTTTGATTACTTTCTCGTGTTCGGCAAACACCACTGCCATTTCACCATTATGTGGCAAAGACTGCATTAACCGACTGCGTTCTGCAACGAGCATAAGTCCATCTTCCAGACTAAACACCCCAGCTACACATGCAGCAACATACTCACCTACACTGTGACCTATGACAACATCTGGTACAATTCCCCAAGAACGCCACAATTCAGCAAGGGCATATTCTAGAGCAAACAGAGCTGGCTGGGTATAGGCAGTTTCATTTAACAGATGAGATGTCTCAGTCGTACCGTACAGTATTTCAAGCAGTGACTGCTCTAAATAGGGTTTCAGGAGTTGATCGCATTGCTGCAATGTTTTCCTAAAAGTGGGTTGAGTTTCATAGAGCTTGCGTCCCATACCATGATACTGAGAGCCTTGCCCGGTGAAGAGAAACACTATCTTGGGGGGATTCGCAATCTCCACAGTTCCATTAATGACTCCAGATGCCTGTTTCCCAGTAGTAAAGGCATTTAGTTGCTCGATCAACTGTGTAGTAGATTCACTGACAATTGCCAAGCGGTGGTTGAAATGCGATCTCCCTACATTAGCAGTGAAACAAATATCTGCAAGTCTAGCTTCAGGATGAAGCATCACGAAATCTACATAACTCTGTGTCAATTCCAGCAGCGCGTTCTCACTTTTTGTAGAAAGTGTTAGCAGATGCATTTTGCGTTCAAGATCGCTAGCTACGCAGGTTACAGCAGGTGCTTCTTCAAGAATCACATGACAATTGGTACCACCAAAGCCAAACGAACTTACCCCTGCTAAACGTTTTTCTGTACCCGCAATCCAAGGTTGGTGTTCAGTTGGAATAGAGAACGGAGTTCCTTGAAAAGAAATATACGGATTCAGTTGCTGCAAGTGCAAGTGCGGTGTAATCTCTTTATGTTGTAGTGAAAGTACCGTCTTGATCAGTCCAGCAATTCCCGCAGCAGCTTCTAAATGACCAATATTAGTTTTAACTGAACCAATATAGCAAGGCTGGTGTAAGGAACGACCCTCCATGAGCACAGCTTTTATAGCTCTAATCTCAATCGGATCTCCCAAAGAGGTTCCAGTACCGTGGGTTTCAATATAGCTAATCTGCGCTGGTGCCACTCCAGCACTTTTTAAGGCTTGACGGATAACTCTTTGTTGAGAAAGACCATTAGGAGCTGTAAGTCCATTGGTAAGACCATCTTGGTTAACTGCTGAGCCTTTGATAATTGCCAGTATATTGTCTTGATCTCTTTGAGCTTCTGAAAGACGTTTGAGGACAAGTACACCACAGCCTTCGCCTCTGACATAACCATCAGCCTTAGCGTCAAAAGTTTTACAACGCCCATCCGCTGACATCATACCTGCCTGCGAGAAAGCAATATTTAGGCTTGGAGATAAAATCAGGTTCACACCTCCAACCAAGCAAAGCTCAGACTCTCCAATCTGCAAACTCTTACAGGCGTAATGTACTGAAACCAATGAAGAGGAGCAAGCAGTATCTATTGTCACACTTGGTCCATGCAGATTCAGCAAGTACGACAGACGATTGGCAGCAATACTAAAGGCGTTTCCCGTACCACTATAAGCATTTATATTGTCGAAATTCTTGGTTTGCAAAACACCATAGTCATAGCTGCTGATACCCATGAAAACCCCCGTCTGGCTCATAGCTAGTTTGTCTGGTGCTAGTCCGGCATTTTCTAGAGCTTCCCAAGCTACCTCCAAAATTAGCCTTTGCTGGGGATCCATTCGCTCTGCCTCACGGGGGGAAATCATAAAGAAGCCAGGAGCGAACTGATCTACTTGGTTTAGGAAACTACCAAAGCGGGTATTCATTTTTCCCGGTGTAGCCGGGTTTGGATCGTATAAGGTATCAATATCCCATCGGTCTGATGGCACCTCAGTAATGGCGTCCACACCGTTTCTTAGTAGATGCCAGAAGCCTTCTGGGTGGTTAGCACCCGGAAAACGACAGCCCATGCCTATAATCGCTATAGCTTCCATTTTAAACCCACGATAATTTGTATATTTCCGACCATCTTTAGCAGCTAGAAACATTTCTATTGACTTACTACTTAATAGATAAGCTGTAAGCTAAATACTTTGTTAAAGCTTCAATGGTTGGATAATCGTAAAGTAAACTTGGATCAAACTCGTGTTCCAGCCATTCCTCTAATGCTCCACTCATTCCAAAAGCAGATGCGGAATCTAAGTTGTAGCAGTCAAAAGGAATAGTAACATCAATATCATGAGGATTAATTTCTAATTCCTTTGTCAGATAAGACACTATCCACGCCTGAATATCTGCCGTAGTTTTAGGTTTTTCAAATTTCGCTTCTACAATGTAGGCATTTTTAGCCTCTACTCTATTGGATATGTTCGCCAATTGAGAATCAAAAAAATTTGTCATTTATTCTCCTAATTCC
>JAQYWN010000254.1 GCA_029379265.1 Rhizonema sp. NSF051 | reverse complement strand
GTTTTAGATAATATTTACTATATAGAGCCACGATCTATGTGGCAAGCCTTACTCAATGACTTGCAGCAGCAAATTACTCAACAAGTCATAGCCACCAAATTTCATCAAAGTTTGGCTAATGTGATTGTACGAATGGTTGATAAGCTTTGTCAAGAAAATGTCATAAATAAAGTCGTTCTGACGGGAGGAGTTTTCCAAAATTGTGTTTTATTAGAACAAGTCAGTCAAGGCTTAGAAAGATTAGGAAGAAATGTACTTACTCACAGCTTAGTTCCATCTAATGATGGTGGTTTATCATTAGGGCAAGCTGTCATTGCATCTGCTCGATTAATAGATGACTCTCGAACATCTAATTAAATCATATTAAAAAAGGAAATATCCATGTGTTTAGGAATTCCCGGTAAAATTATCGAGATAACAAACGCTCAGCACAAATTAGCGACTGTTGATATTGGCGGTGTGAGGCGTCAAATTAATATTGCTTGTATCGTTAACGAACAGCATCCTGCCGAATCTTGTATTGGTGATTGGGTACTCGTTCACGTCGGCTTTGCCATGAATCGAATTAACGAACAAGAAGCATTGGAAACTTTAAAAATATTACAGGAAATAGTTAATATTACATGAAATACGTTGATGAATTCCGCGAACCTGAAAAAGCTCAAGCTTTACTCCGCGAAATCTCAAAATTGTGCCGAGAGCTAAAAAAGCCAATCAAAATAATGGAAATATGCGGCGGCCATACTCATTCTATCTTTAAATATGGCATTGAAGAAGTTTTACCGGATGTGATAGAACTTATTCATGGCCCTGGTTGCCCTGTGTGTGTGATGCCAAAGGGGAGGTTAGATGATGCGATCGCTATCTCCCAAAATGCCAACGTCATCTTTGCTACCTTTGGGGATGCGATGCGAGTTCCCGGTTCTAAAGCTAGCCTATTGCAAGCAAGAGCAAAAGGTGCAGATATCCGTATGGTATACTCTCCTTTAGATAGCCTGCAAATTGCTAGAGAAAACCCTGACAAAGAAGTTGTCTTTTTCGCCTTGGGCTTTGAAACAACTGCTCCTAGCACAGCTTTGACTATTTTGCAAGCAGATGCTGAAAAAATTAACAATTTTAGTATGTTCTGTAATCACGTTCTTGTGATTCCCGCTCTTCAAGCACTGCTAAATAATCCTGATTTACAACTGGATGGTTTTGTTGGTCCGGGTCATGTCAGTATGGTAATTGGTACTGACCCTTATCAGTTTATATCCCAACAGTATCATAAACCGATAGTCGTTTCTGGATTTGAACCAATAGATATTTTCCAATCTATCTGGATGTTATTGCAGCAACTCGTAGAGAATCGTTGCGAGGTGGAAAATCAGTATAACAGACTGGTAGAAAAGACGGGAAATCATCAGGCGATCGCAGCCATAAACAAAGTTTTTGCCATCCGAGAGAAATTTGATTGGCGTGGCTTGGGTGATATTCCCGATTCCGGGTTAAAAATTCGTCCTGAGTATGCCCAATTTGACGCCGAACAAAAATTTACAGTTCCGAATCTCAAAGTTGCGGATCATAAAGCTTGTCAATGTGGTGAAATTCTCAAAGGCGTCTTGAAGCCTTGGCAATGCAAAGTCTTCGGTACAGCTTGTACCCCAGAATCACCTATCGGTAGTTGTATGGTATCTTCTGAAGGTGCTTGTGCAGCTTACTATAAGTACAGTCGCCTTTCTAAGGCTTCAGTACTACAGAAGTAAAACCATGAACGAACAACCCGTGCTCGGCAATGTTTGCCCAATTATTCCAGCTGGTGATGATATAGAAAAAGCGATCGCCTTCTATGAACAACAGCTTGGCTTTACAGCCATCCATAAGGAAGGCAATCCCCTCAAGATGGCAATTGTCAAACGCGACTCCACAGAAATAGTTCTACTTAAAAATGATGATAAACACCTTGCTGAAGGGACGACTCTTCGCATTTACGTTACTCATATTGAGCAACTTTACAAGGAGTTTCAGGCAAAAGGCGGAAATATCGTTCGCCCAAACAATCAACTTGAGACAAAGCCTTGGGGTTTGAAAGAATTTGAAATTCTCGATCCAGCAGGTGTTTGCATTTCATTCTATGAACCAGCAAATTTGTAGAAGCTGCGGCATACAAAATGAATATTTTTTCTCCTGACTCAGTACAAAATCCCTTCTTCCAAAAAACTCGCCGTCGTCGTAGTATACAAGATACCCACATTACTCTCGCGCATGGAAGTGGTGGTAAAGCGATGCGCGATTTAATTGACAGTATTTTTGTCAATACTTTTGATAATCCGATTCTTTCTCAATTGGAAGATCAAGCAACTTTCAACTTAGCAACATTGTTACAATACGGAGACAGGCTAGCTTTTAGTACGGATTCTTATGTTGTCGATCCTTTATTTTTTCCTGGTAGTGATATAGGAGAATTAGCCGTCAACGGCACAGTTAATGATTTAGCTGTCAGTGGTGCGAAACCGTTGTATCTTAGTTGTAGCGTAATTTTAGAAGAAGGGCTAGCAGTGGAGATGTTGCAGCGCGTTGCAGAAAGCATGCAAAGTGCTGCTAAAAAAGCAGGTGTACAAATTGTTACAGGTGACACAAAAGTTGTACATCGCGGTGCAGTCGATAAATTATTTATTAATACTACAGGGATTGGCGTAATTCCTACAGGAGTTAATATTTCCGCCCATAATATTCAACCTGGAGATGCTATAATTATTAATGGTGAATTGGGCAATCATGGCACAGCAATTTTAATTGCCCGTGGGGAACTAGCATTAGAAACACATGTTGAAAGTGATTGTCAACCTTTGAATGGTTTAGTCGAAACTATCCTCAATGTTTGTCCCCAAGTTCATGCGATGCGGGATGCAACACGCGGTGGTTTAGCGACAGTGTTAAATGAATTTGCCCAAAGTTCTCAAGTCGGAATTCGCCTTCACGAGCAATCTATCCCAATTCGTGAAGAAGTTAAAGGAGTTTGCGAAATTCTCGGTTTAGATCCCTTGTATCTAGCAAACGAAGGTAAATTAGTCGTCGTCGTAGAAAGTAAGAATGCGGAAACTGTTCTATCTGCCATGAAATCTCACCCAGCAGGTAAAGATGCTTGTATTGTTGGCGAAGTCATTGCTGAATCTCCTGGTATTGTATTCTTACAAACGACTTTTGGTACTGAACGCATCATTGATATGCTTGTTGGAGAACAGTTACCAAGAATTTGTTAATTAAAAGCTCTCTAAAATAGGACTTAGAGTATGTCCGGCATAACACTTATCATAAGGTTTGTAGTTGCGCTTCAGCGCTCTTGAAATTATGAGAGCGCTAAAGCGCAACTACGAGCCTATGTTTTTTGTAAGTAATTAAACAGACATAACATGAAAGTTTTTAGTAAGTGCTTGAGAGCGAGGTAGGGAACACTCAAAAATCTATTCATCATTCACATCTGCAAATATAGAATTTAAATCCCGATAACCGCTCACTACTCGTACAATCACAACACTATCTTCAAAAACTCGATAAAAAATAATGTAGCCATCCAAGGGTATTCCTCTCAGCCTGGTGTCAAACTTGGTGTAACTTCGTCCTATATTTGGGAATTGAGCTATGTTTCGGCACTTCTTATTAAATTCTCGAATAAATCTTTCCCCGGCGTTAATATTGCGAACTAAAAAATAATCTAAAATTTCATCTAAATCAAGGCTTGCCTCTTTGGCAATAAAGTATTCCATTATCCTTGAGTCTCACGCGCTTTGCGTAATTTGTCTTCCAGGCGCGCCATCACCACTTCACCATCTACAAAGTCTCCGCGTTCGATAGAAGCCAGCCCAGCAGCTAGTTTTTTCTTAGTTTCTTCTTCCCATTCGTGATAACCCTTCTCCCATTCCTCTAGTAGTTTCAATGCTTTAACAATCACATCTTCAGCATTTTCATATCTACCTGTAGCAATTCGGGTTTGTATAAATTGCTCATATTCTGCTTGAAGTTGGATGTTCACAATCTTTACCTCTAATTACTCAAAAGCGTGTCACTCAATATTAAACCTAAAGTCGGTAGAGCACAAAGTTTTTCCATTCGTGCGAACACTCCAAAATTTTATAGTTTTTGGTACTTTTTTTTGGCATTTGTTTAAGCAGCAGAACGTAGTCTACATAGTTTTCTAACTATGTTTCCCTTTACTTTCGACATTCTGAAAAACCTACCCTTGAAAGGGCAGGAAGGCGGGGTGGCGGGGTGGTGGCTCAACTGTGATCGTATCTCCAATTAAAACGCCGCCACTCAATGAAGAGCAGCGGCGTTTGGGCGACGGGAATGATCGGGTGTGGCGTAGGGCGGTTAGCAGCCTCAGAAAGCTATGTTGGGCAATCCAGTAAGAACAGATGTACTATTATTGATAGGAATTACCGCTCCTAGAAGAGGCAAATAAGGCAAAGCAGCTAAGTTTTCACCAACACCCAAGAAGCCTCCTGCTATGGCCAAGCCTCCTGTTATGGCTTGTAAAGAGGCATCATCCAATTCTTCAGATGATTTATTGGACTTTAAAGTAGCAGTTTTGATGGTAGACATAATTTTTCTTTGACAATGGTAAGTGATGTTGTTAAATTGGAGCGCCAACTAAAAGTTAAAGAGGTTGGCTACTCGGAAAAGCCTGGTGTCTTTCTAAAACAAAGATCACATAGTTTTCATTGGAGAATCATCTGTATTATTTCGCAAATTTTTTATGAATATACTAAACAAAAATCAGTATAACTAATGAGCTAATTTATGGAAAATTGTCCAGTCAAAGCAACTTGCATAAAGGATTTTAGCGTTTATTCTCCGATGTTGTCTTATTTGTCGTCTTAGAGACTTCACAAACATATAAACCTCGTCACGGATAACAGGTACGTTAAAAAAGCCTCTATCCAAGTAGAGCTTTTTTACATTAATAGGATTTATGCATTGACAGGAAATACCAAATATGCAGTATTGATTTCAGGCATTAAACCTTGATTGTTCGACACTTTTTAGGCGATGCCTACGGCGGGCTACGCCTACGCTATTGATCCTCGGATAATTGATAAAAGCCTGAAACGACGTATTTTCGTTAAACTCGTCGGGGGAAGTTTCCCCCGACAGATTTAACGTTAATGCACAAGATAAGAAATTTGTACAGTGCGTAAGTCCTAGTAAGATCAACGTATAGCTCGGTAGAGTTCAAAGACAATCTAAATTAGCCCAAAGAGTTCAATGTATTACATGAAAGTGGCGATCGCTTATATACAAGTCCCTTGTAGAGATTGCCATATCTGTAATCAATCAAACTTTTTCATTAAGAAGCAATTGATATGATTTTGTAGATATTAAACTAATAGGGTTCAGTTAAGATAATCAATCCACTGTCTACTTATGTAGAGACGCGATCAGACGAAGTCTCTACACAGCCTACAATGCCCACTTGTGAACAACTAGATCCCCGACTTCTTTAAGAAGTCGGGGATCTAAGACTTAATTATGCATGAACTAGGAATTACACAAAATATTGTAGCAATCGTAGCCGAAAACGCTCAAGGTCAAAAAGTAAAAAGAGTATTATTAGAAATAGGCAAACTTTCAGCTATAATGCCTGATGCTGTCAGATTTTGTTTTGATATCTGTACTTCAGGCACAATTTTAGAAAATGCGACATTAGAAATTTCAGAAACACCGGGATTAGCACGCTGTCGCCAATGCAATACAGAAATTCCTCTAGAAAAGCCTTTTGGCAGCTGTAGTTGTGGCAGCGTGCAATTAGATTTAATTGCTGGTGAAGAATTAAAAATTAAGGAAATTGAGATTGAGGAAGTATGTGTGTAACCTGCGGTTGTTCTGATGATGCTGAACCCACAATTGCTAATTTGGAAACGGGTGAAGTCAAGGGAATTCACTATAGTGGCGATCGCCACGATCATACTCACACTTTACCAAACGGCAGCGTCATCACCCATTCTCATGAGCGCGAATCCAATCATTCTCATACTCACACTTTACCAGATGGCAGCGTAATTACCCATTCCCACAGTCACGCCCCAGCTACAGAACCATCTCAAATCCATGCCAAAATACATGGCACAACTCTATCATTAGAACAAGATATCTTAGCAAAAAATAACCTGTTAGCAGCCCAAAATCGCGGATGGTTTAAAGGTCGAAATATCATTGCGTTAAATCTCATGAGTTCTCCAGGTGCAGGAAAAACGACCCTTCTAACTCGCACGCTCAATGATTTGAAGCATCAATTGTCTATCAGTGTAATTGAAGGCGACCAAGAAACGACAAATGATGCCAAAAAAATCCAAGAGACGGGCTGCAAAGTTGTCCAAATTAACACCGGAACAGGCTGTCATCTGGATGCAGCAATGGTAGAAAGGGGTTTGGAACAACTAAATCCGCCATTGAACTCAGTGGTGATGATTGAGAATGTTGGTAATCTTGTTTGTCCAGCTTTATTTGATTTAGGCGAACACCTCAAAGCCGTGATTCTCTCTGTCACAGAGGGCGAAGATAAGCCGATCAAATATCCCCATATATTTCAGAAGAGTGAGGTGATGATTCTCACCAAAATCGATTTGCTGCCATACGTGCAGTTTGACGTTCAACGTTGCATAGAATACGCCCAGCAAGTTAATCCCCACATTCGTATTTTTCAGGTTTCTGCACTGACGGGTACTGGATTGGATCATTGGTATGAGTGGCTAAGGCAATACGCAATTTAATGTCTTGGCAATTTGGCAACTATTCCGATGAACTCAACAGTATCGTATAAATCAATGAGTCTTGCATAAAGGCGCATAGCAGAAAACTCGTCTTACCGGGTTGTTGTCGGGTTCTTATAACAAACACTCCCTCTTTGTGTGTTTGTTATGAGAACAACTTATTTGAAATATTTTATTTGAAACAGCGTCAACCCCAGAGTCATCATCTGGGGTTTCGTTATTCAACTGGATAAAACATTAGCAACACCCAACGTAAAGTTGGAATTGCAGTCGGTTTGCCCAGGTGATTATCAATAGTCTTGCCCCCAACATGTCTATGGTTGATCTCGACTTGTCCTTGTAAGTGGCAGGATAGAGGTAGAAACTTTGGAAAAAATACGTAAAGCGAATGGGATTATGATATGGCTTTCAACACTCTTATCAGTGCACAACTTCCAATTCATTGGGATGATTTACAATTAACCCACGCCGATCATCTCCTTTTTCCAAGAATACGATTTTGCCATCAGCAAGTTTTGCAATCCGAACTATTTTTTCTGGAGTATGTTTAATACCAGCTTGGCTTAGTTCAACAATTAAGGCTGCTTTCTCAATATCAGAACTAGGCTGTTGAGTCAATAGCTTGTCAAATATATTTACTATCTTTAGGGTTTATGAAATTAGTACGCCAAATAACTGTGTAGATACAAGACGTACAGAAATATATTATAAGTGAATCTTCGATAATAGATGGTAAATTTAGTAAGAAGAGGATGTCAGTGAGGTTTTAGGCGCTGACGCAACCGTGGTGGGGTTTGTAGCGGTATGGGTTGCGCCTAATTAATACTTATCAGCACTCTAAGTTAAAGCCAATCTTGGTAAGCTGATACTTCCTCAACA
Organism: Rhizonema sp. NSF051; assembly: GCA_029379265.1. Taxonomy (GTDB): domain Bacteria; phylum Cyanobacteriota; class Cyanobacteriia; order Cyanobacteriales; family Nostocaceae; genus Rhizonema. The sequence goes on along the minus strand of JAQYWN010000254.1, from coordinate 1,975 downwards.
CTGATTTCAAACGGTATCCCTTTCCCAAATGGGGGGTAGACGCGGATTTTAGCGTCACTGACAAATCTCTCCAGCCGATAGCTAATCTGTGTAATGTTACTAACTATATGCCAGTAAGTTACGATGTCGGGGCAGTCTATTACCAGCTTCAGAGTACTGTTATCTGTCATGAGATACCACTGACAACTTGATAATAATGATTGCGTAATGCGATCGCACGCCTCATAAAAGTATCTGCCCGTAGATCGTTCGAGTTGGAAACGCAGTATTTGATCAAGTTGCGTTGTTTCGGTTGGTGGCAAATCATCTGCAGGAAGGAAAGATTTACTCATACATAACTTCGCACTTCTTGGCTGTAACGCGTTAAACTTTCAAGGTTTTTCTCATGATTAAAAGACGAGGGTTTCAGCGCTAGCGTACCTAAATTCAATTCATCCTGAAATCTTTTGATTTTGTCACGACAAGTTGCCACATCACCAATGATTGAGTTTTCAATCAAATAATCTTCGTCAAAACAACTTTTATTGTTATTCAACGGTTTGATGTGTTGACTCATCGCCGTATTTTGCATTTTGCCAGCGTTCTCCTTCATTTTGACGCTAAATTTACGCACGAAAGGCATCGCCTCACGAACTGCCTCATCATATGTCTGAGCAACAAAGAAGAACCTTGCCAATAAATAGTTTTCCGAACCGCTAGAATTGATAGCGCGATATTTAGCAATGTTACTCTTAAGTTGCTCCATCGAAAACGGTGGTCCCCCCATCAAGCCGAAGGAATGTTGGGCGCTAAACTCTATGGCACTATTGTCGCTGCTTGCCACATACGCCGGAATCTGCTTTTGCAACACTTTTGGATAAATTGTCAGGCGATCGCATTGGTAATATTGCCCTTTAAACGTTACCTCTGTTTCATACAAAAGCTGATGGATGAACGCCATCCCCTCTAGCATCTTGGCACGGGATTCACTATCGGATAGGGCAAAGTGCTTCTTTTGTTCGGGAAAAGGTCCACCTTTGGCAATCCCAAAAGCGAGTCGTCCATTACACAGGTTATCAAGTGTAGCAATGTCCTCCGCCACACGAATCGGATCGTGAAATGCTAGCAATACTGCCGCCGAACCCAGTCGGATAGTCGAGGTGACACCCGCTAGGTGTGCCATTAACACCAAAATCGACGGATTGATATAGAAATCACTGAAATGATGTTCTGTTACCCAGGCTTCCTCAAAGCCGAGACTTTCCGCGTGTTTTACCAAGGCAACTTGGTCTTCAATGGCACCACGAGTCGAGGCATTATTATTTTCGTAATTGCAGAAAAGTCCGCTTTTCATAGTGAGAAAATGGAGAGTGGGATAATAAGAAACAGAATAATGGTCTATTGAGGCTTGAGGTAACAGGTGTTTTTGATGAGACTCCTGCACCAAGTAACTTAAATGAAAGCGACTACGCTTCACGCCACACCGTTCGTCAAGCTACCATTCAAAACAAGCAAAAAGCCTAGAATAAACGCTTTTCTCATAGCGAGTTTGGGAGCGTGAAGCGGTACTAAGTTGTTGTCACCCACTGCAAATCCAACCACAGACGCGGATCTCCATGCTTTATCTTCGATGATGGATCGCGTAGCAATCTTGTAGCATTCAGGAAAACCACCTGAACCAGACCCATATTGTCTGCAACTTCCCTGAGGACATCTTTCTGTACTTGCACATAAGGCATCTGTTCATTAGAGCAATAAATTCCTATATATTGCAAGCGTTTTGAAGGCCGTCCCCAATAGCAAGTAATGACTTTCACATAACAGTCGTCTAATAGTTCCCCTACTCTTGGGTAATAGTGATTAACGACCCTTATGAATTCTTTGACTAGGATTTCTTCACTAATCATTACAAAGCTTCTACTTTTGTAGGAATTATCACATTACTTAATATAGCATAAAAAATGCGTACATACATGACAATGCTATCTATTTTAAT